>CALJAE010000079.1 GCA_938028175.1 uncultured Acidimicrobiales bacterium | reverse complement strand
CTTCGAGCTAGCTGAGCTAACCACCATATCAACGGGCAATAAGGGCGGGTTTAAGGCTAAAGCATACGAAAAGGGAGCCTGGGCAATGCTTGACCTAGGTGAACGAGCAACGCAGCTTTCCCTTAAAGAATTACAGAGTATTGATGGTATTGGTAAGTCAATTGCTACAAAGACCAAGGAATATGGAGACACTGGGGACATAGAGGTACTGTCTGACCTCAGATCACAAGTTCCTATCGAGACAGTGCATCTCGCACGGCTTTCGGGGATTGGGAGCAACAAGTTAGAGCTCCTTAAGTCAAGGCTCGGGGTTGATTCAATCTCAGCTCTTAAGGCCTCAATCGAATCGGGAGATTTGGGATCCGCCACAGACTTTGGCGAGAAGGCTGCAGCCAAACTTAAACGACAGCTTGTACACACTGCGCCTGAAGGTAGCGTTCCTGTCTCAATGGCAGTAGCGGAAGCAAAGATCTTCGCTACCCAAAATGAACTGAGTCAAGTCGAGTTCACCGAAGGCTCCGATATCGCTCAGGTCAAGGATTTCGCCGAGAGTATTCAGCTGCTCGTCCCAAAGAAAGACTTCGAGAAACTTTCTCAGACTGGGTTAAGGCAAGATTCTGATTGTCTCTGTGTTTGCTCGCAGCGTTATGACATCCCGATCGAGATCTACAATCAAGCCGAAGCGCAAGCTCCAACACTTCAACTGCTAGGCGACCTGCACTTTCACACTGATGCATCAGGCGATGGCAAGTCATCTCTAGAAGATATGGTACTCGCAGCAAAGAAGCGAGGCATTACCTACACAGCTATTACTGATCACGCCGAAGATTTAAAAATCAATGGACTTACAAAATCAGAAATGCTTGAGAACAGAGCACAGATCGAGAAAGTCGCCGCCGAACATAGCGATGTTCAATTACTGTTCGGAGCGGAGCTAAATATAGGAGCTGATGGTTCTCTCGACTACGACTTAGAGTTCCGGTCTGAATTTGAATACACCGTTGCTTCGATACATTCACACTTCGACCTAGACCAAGAGCAGCAAACAAAGCGCTTAGTGAAGGCAATCTCTGATCCAACTGTTCATTCAATTGGGCACCTTTCGGGTCGCAAGATCGGCAGACGGGCCGGTATTGAATTTGACCAAGAGATAGTCATCGAAGCGCTTCTCCAATTCAACGTTGCCCTTGAAATCAATGCTTCTCTGGACCGCCTCGATGCGACCAGCGATGTAGCCCTGGCAGCAGCTGAACGAGGCGTTCCATTAGTTATAAACTCCGACAGTCACCATACCTCAGACCTAGAAAGACTCTATTTCGGCGCTCTTTTAGCTGAAAATCTAGGTTTAGAAGATTCAGCCATTCTAAACGCTAGAAGTTTCGCTGATTTCGATAAATGGCTTAAAAATAGGGGTTAAGAGCAACCTTACCCAGTGTGCTAACCTTTGGGCACCGTTGTGACGATAGAGGGATTATGGCGACACACGAGACACAGATAGAACAATCAGAGTTCTATGACGACCTAGTGAAATCAATATCTGAACCAGAACCAATGTGTGTTGTAATCGTGAGTTTCGAAGTCAGCGCTTACCGTAAGTTGGTGGAGTTCGACGAAGAGATGGAGGCTAAGGTACCTGAGATTGTAAGCGCCTCAGTCAAAGATCGAATGAGTAGAGACTTGAGATCCTATGACCTTCTATCATCGATCGACGATGACTCTTTCGTTGCAGCATTAAAGACGGTTGTCGATGCCGATAACTTGGCTGACCGACTAGAGAATATGGAACGAAACCTTTCGAAGCCTTATATCTTCAAAGAACTACAGGCAACCGTTGATGTCCGAATCGGTCACGCTGTACGTAAACCTGGCGAAACTCCAGCCCAACTTCTGAGACGAGCAGATCTTTCTCGAGTACAGGCTAACCCAATTACTAAATGAGTGGAGACGAAGCCCGCGTCATCTACTGGAAGAACAATGGCCGGCTTATCGCTGTCGCCAATCAGAATTGTGTTAGCGCTGAAGAAGCCACCGCTATCTTAAATCCTTTCCTCAGAGGTTCTCAGCCGTACATTACCGACTCGCTGGATGAGCTGAATCCCAAAGCTGACCTAATCTACATGGCACAAAGCGCCAATTGGCATGAGCTTGGTGGCACTTCCCTGGCGCCTCCAGTGAATCGCTTAGAGGTGAACCTCAGCAAGCTTGGGCAAAACATAGAACGTTTTGCAGATCGAATGAAGACACCGGTTGTTGCGATGGTCAAAGCTAACGCCTATGGACATGGAATGATCGAAGTAGCTAACTTCGCAGAAACCCTCCCCCAAGTTACACACCTTGGAGTCGCTACAACCCAAGAGGGCGTCAGCTTGCGAGCAGCTGGAATCAACAAAGAGATATTAGTTACCTACCCGACTGTCTCAGATGTTCCGTTGATGTTTAAACATGAACTAACTCTAGCTGTAGGAGATCTTCAGCTACTACGAGCTTTAGCTGAAACGACGCTACCCATCTCGATCCATATTGATGTCGACACAGGATTTCATAGAAGTGGCTTTGCTCACGATGAACTTCCAATAGCAAAGGAACTCATTGAGGACTCAAACTTACAACTAGTGGGAATGATGACGCACCTTTCTTGTGCTGACGAACATGGACAAGACAAACTTAATCAATCCCAAGTACAAAGATTCTCTAAGGCTTCGGACTTGTTTGAAGGTGAAATTTTGCGCCATATTGGCAACACGGCTGCCAGCTTATTGTGGAACAACAACGGTTGGAGCCCAGCCAGGCCAGGCATAGCCATTTATGGCTTGCACCCCAGCGATTTAACTGAGAACGAAGTGCTGCTTGAACCGATCGCACAGCTCCGTTCAGAAGTAATTCAGTGTATTGATGTTCCGCCTGGTGAGTTTGTTGGCTACGGGGCAACGTGGACTGCGCCTGATGCGGGGGCTCGAGTAGCCCTGATTCCGTCAGGTTATGGAGATGGAATATCTCGCCAACTAAGTAGTTCGTTGCCTGTCTCTATCGCAGGACAAATGGCGAAAGTTATCGGCAGGATTTCTATGGATTCCTTCGTTGTAGATATCAGTCACTTACCAGAAGTCGAAGTCGGCGATCCCGTGATTGTCTACTCTGATGCGCCTGGGTCGCCAAACTCAGTCGATGCGATTGCCGGTTTGACCAGCACAATTAACTATGAAGTAACAACCCGGTTAACACAGCGGCTTTGTCGTACTTATAGTTTCTAGCCCCTTAAAACGCTAACCTATGCTTGTGTCTGGAGTCACAGTAACCGCCCTAGTGCTAGCAGCGCCGCTGTTCATCGCTGCCCTAGCGAAGTTAACAATGTTTGGCGAGGTCGCTGCACTCAAAATTCGATACAACTTTGGTGTCACTAGCTGGAGACTTCTCGCCATTGGCGAACTCCTTGCAGCGGTACTACTATTAGTGGCTCTAATAGCTA
>CALJAE010000078.1 GCA_938028175.1 uncultured Acidimicrobiales bacterium | reverse complement strand
GGCCAGCAACGCTTAGTTCGATTGGCTGATTTGATTCGGTCAGGGGGGCGGTAAATATTCGAGCGGGGCCTGTAATATCAGTCGTTATGCCAGGATTGCGGGCTTTCTCAATTAGATACACCCTTTGATCTGTGGGGTCATAGAAGATTGCTTCGACGTCGCCGCCGCCACCTGGGAATGTGTAGTTGTAAGTGGCAACTACACTCTGAGTTTGTGGATCAATCCGAACTAATTGGATGCTTTCTCGACCTCCATCGGCGAAGTTGTTGCCAGTATCGCCGAGTAATAGGTGGCCTTCGATAACAGTAATGTCTTCTGCATCAAGAATTGGGCTGTCGAGCTGACCGCTTAGATCTATTGTTTCGAGTATTTTTCCAGCTTGGCCTTCGCCAGGAGCGCCAATGCGATAGATCTCTTGTGGGTTGCCAGCATCGTTGTGTACCCAGATTCCGTTTCCTGTCCAAACGGCGCCCGATATTTCGGTTAATTGAGGTGAGACAATCCGAGCGCCCGAAGCTGCTGTGGTGTTAGAACATATTTGCGCTACTGAGGGTTCTGGTTTTGGAACGATGACTGGGGCGGAAGAATCAGTCGAGATGGTGGTCGGCAGAAAGGGGATCGAGGCTTGTGGCTCTAATGTTGTGGAGGGCGTCGTAGTCACTTCAGCTTGATTGTCAAGAACGGTGGTTGTTGTGGTTTCGTCGGTGCCGCCTGAAGTCGGCGCAGAACCAATAGTGGTGGCTGGACTAACTGGCGAGGTAGCTAGTTCTTGAGCTGTGGAGCTACATGCCACAAGCCAAAGCAGAGTTATTGCTAGCAGGAGGGGCCTTAGTTTCATTAGCTCACATTCTCCTACATCTTTGTCGCCAGGCCTTGTATCGGAAGGGATTTAACACTGATTTAGCCATGTTTGGGAAATGTTGAGATGGCAGTCACTTAGGCAAGAAAGATTTTGTGAACTGCAATTTCAGGGCGACAATTCAGGCGCAGTGGGAGAAGCGTGGTCCCACAGCCTCTAGAAGTAAAGCCATCTGTAGCAACGAATTTCCACTGTCCCCGGACCAAAAATCGGGGAGCCCTGATGTTTGCCAAAATCGGATTTCCACCGGGCAAACAGACTTGTCCACCGTGAGTGTGGCCACAGAGTACTAAATCAGCGTCTTGGGCTGCGTCTTTCAGCATGACTTCCGGACTATGAGCCAACAGTAGTTTGAAAGCAACGTGGGTGTCTGTGCGTAGTGCCGCTATTGGGTCATCGGCTTCGTAGTAGTGGGGGTCGTCAACACCGCCAATCAGAACAGCTATACCGTCTGCATCGTAAATAATGTTCTCGTTGACTAATACTGTCGCCCCAGCTGCAACGAGAGGTTCTTTCATTTCGATTGAGTCGTGGTTACCTAGAACGATAAATGTTGGAAGAGACAGCGAGGCGATTAGCTCAGCAATCTCAGCTACACAGACATCGAAAGAGCCAAACGATTTGTCTCGGAGGTCGCCGGTGATCACACATATGTCGGCACTAAGATTCTTGCAGGCAGCGACGAGCGACTGTCGATCTACACGTGCTGTGTCATTTTCTGGGAAATGTAAATCACTTAGATGAAGCACTTTCAGACTATGGTCGGTCGCTTCGCCCCAAGCGAGCTCGGTAATCTCATAGTTGCGTAGATTCCGACGTGCAAACCAGTTGAGGCCAGAAAACTTGGCAGTCTTGCGCATCACATTTCTAATAGAGAGGTGGCGTTTCCAGGTGCCACTTTCTGCATAGTGATGATAGGTGCGCTCTTTAAGTGAGCGCTCCTTGGCAAGCCTGTTCTTATGTTGAGCTGAAGACGGCATCTGTGGTCCAAATTTAGCGCATTAGAGCACCTCTAGCATGCTCAACTAGTAGGCCCTGATCTAGTTCTCGACCAAAATAAAGTCGACTGGTTGGGGGATCGGCGCTTTGGACATTTTTTTATCTGCTGTCAGTAGCTTTGCTCCGAGTCTGGCGGCCAGTACGACGAAGCTTGCATCGTACGGAGTTAGGTTGTTTCGAAGTTTCCAAATATCTTTTGCGAAAGGCTGGTGGGGATATCTCTCGATTGGTATCCGATTTAGTGTGGTGATTAGTTGATCAGCCTCAACTTCATCGATCTGTTTATTTGCTAGGAGCCGTCTAACTACATGAATAAATTCAATATCGATTATATGGGGAGCGTGCAAATCGCCGCTTTCCTTTATATGGGTTGCTGCTGAATTTCTTGGGTCGCTAACGGCTAGCAATAGAGCCGAGGTGTCGATGACTAACAAATGGGCGGCTAACGGTCTCTGCCAGATCTAACAGCTTCGACTATGTCGTCGGCAGCTATGGGAATTGGGTTATCTTCTCGTGATTCGAGGGCCTCAGTAAGTGTTGGCTGTGACGCGATTTTGTCTAATAGTTGTTTTTGGTAGCAATTTAGTGTCTGGCTGCTAGCGCTATTCAGTACAGTACTTATAGTCGACCAGCTGTAGTAGTTGCCAAGAAGCTACATTCTCTTTCAATATCTGATCTTGGGCTGTCACAGATACACTCGTATACGCGGACAATTAGCGAAGGTGGCCTACATTGACCAGATCTCAGAACTCTTACGAACAGTTAGTAGACCAGATGCAAGGTGACGGGGCGACGGCTAGAAGAGCTGCAGGCGCTTACCTATCTTGGATTCTGGAGGTTAAGGTCAGCCCTCTGGCTAGGTACGACGGGAACAAAGCTGAGTATTGGTTTGAGGTGGCGCTAAACAAAGCTGATCTGACATCTGACCAGATTGCTATAAATGCAGTCAAAAAGCTTTGCGCAATCGACGTTCACTCAAATGACTGGCGAGTATCGGGTTCATATTTTCACATTTTAGCTATCAACTATGATTTATTGCCTTCTACGCTTAAGGCAGCTGTTACTAAAAAGTTTGCTGATGCTGTGGGCACAGTACACGGGCACCAGTTATTCGATCTTCTAAATTTGTTGCCCTATGTGGACCGTTTAACGGAACGAGCGCAACAAGAACTAATAACAGCGGTTTCAAAGCAAGTGATTGAAAATGATACCGGTGGCGACTTCTTAGGGGTCTTCAGAGTCGATTTCAATTTGGCAGCACTAGAAGCCTTTGAATACTTGACAGTTGAAGGCCAACAGGCTCTAATTTCCAATTTCCAAGGCTACTTTGAAGAAGAAGCATTCCTAAGCTTGGAG
>CALJAE010000077.1 GCA_938028175.1 uncultured Acidimicrobiales bacterium | reverse complement strand
GTTCGTTTCGGAGTCACAGAAGAGGATTGGCTAGTTATGCGGAAAGGGCTATTCGAGACATGGATCGACTAGTTCTTGCATCGCAGTCTCCACAAAGGCTTGCTCTATGTCGCCAGCTTGACCTCGAACCTGAAGTTGTCGATCCAGCTGTTGATGAAACACCCCTAGAGGGCGAGTCCGCAGCTGAGTTGGTGCTTCGATTAGCCAAGGCAAAGGCGGGAGCGGTAATCGACAGTAACCCTGATGCAATTGTGATAGCAGGCGACTCGGTAGTAGCAGCTGACTCCGAGATTCTTGGTAAACCATCTGATGTGGTCGAGGCGCGTCAGATGTTGCAGCTGCTTTCTGGTCGAACCCATTCGGTCTTTACTGGGCTTTCTTTGCAAGCCGGTAGTCGTAGCTTTGACAATGTTGAAGAAACGCAAGTTACCTTTATTGAGTTGAGTTCGGCGATTGTCGAAGCTTATCTGTCAACTGGAGAATGGAAAGGCAGAGCTGGAGCGTGCGGTATTCAAGGCAAAGGTGAAGCCTTCATCAGCCGTATTGAGGGATCCTATTCAAACGTGGTTGGGCTACCTGTTCACAAGCTGCTCGAAGGACTCGTAGAGCTTGGCTTCAGTGGTGGTTCGTTCTGGGGTACGTATCAAGATGGGTAAGAAGCTAATAAGGGGTTTTCTCTATCTTGGGCTTTCTGCACTGGTGATTTTTTTACTCCGAGACTCCCTATGGGAAGTTCTGTCTTCTGCTGATGAGATTTCACAGATTCCAATTTGGGCATGGATTCTCATGGTGGTGTTTGAGTCTTTGAGCTTTATTTGCGTCTGGTGGCTCTTTAAACTTGTTCTGCCCGATGTTTCGTGGGGCGTTATTGCCAAGAGCCAACTTATCTCGAACGCCTCTAGTCGAATAATCCCAGGTGGGGCTGCCACGGGTGGTGCAGTGCAATATAGGGTCTTAACAGGAGCAGGAGTTGAACCAGCAGCAGCAGGCGGTTCGCTAGCAGCAACATCGATACTCACTTTTATGGGCTTATTCTCCATTCCGGCGTTGGCGGGCTTGGTGGCGGTGATTTCGGCACCCTTGGAAAGAGACTTAGCTTGGGGTGCGCTCGGTGGCCTTATTCTGCTAGTCGGTACCGCTCTGCTTGGATACAGCTTGATTCGATTCGATAAACCACTATTTTTCTTGAATGGATTGATCGACACGATTGCACAGCGAGTTTCGGGCTGGTTCCGAAAAAGCTGGACTGTCAAACCGAGTCGCTTAAACGATGAGCGGGACAGGATTTTGGCGGCTATCGATGGCCGTTGGCTGAAGGTATTTACGGCTTCGGTTGGAAAGTGGTTGGCAGATTTCTTGGTTCTCTATATTGCCATTGTCTCAATATCTGGCGACAGGGTGTTTGAGTTCCCACTTCTTCTGCTTGCGTATGCAGGTGCTTCTGTCTTGGTGATGATCCCTGTAACCCCCGGAGGATTCGGTTTGGTAGAAGTTGGCCTGACTTCACTTCTAACTTCTGCTGGCGTAGTTGCCGGTCCAGCTCGAATTGCAGTTTTCGCATACCGTCTGCTTTCTTTCTGGCTACCGATTTTGGTCGGGGCAATCACCTTGCTATTTGGCAACTCGAAGTATCTGTCGGATACAGCTGATACAGAAGCAACCTCTCTTGCCTAGCTAGGTATTTGTTCACTATCGGCTAGGTCGTCTGGATCTACGCTATGTACTTGTCCATGAAAGTGTCTCATAATAGAGGTATGGCGGAAACAGTCGACAAAGATGAAGAAGTAATCGACGACGCTGAGAAGTATTCATCTGGCCGCAAGCGACTATCGATCGTCATCCTGTTGGTAGCCTCGTTTGCTTTCTTGGTAATTATCAGACTCGTATTAGTCTCGCCATTTGATTCCGCAATTACTAGATTCGGTTGTATCAATCACGCAGCGTATCTCAATGACTTAGATGAGCCGGAACGCTCTGGTCCTCCGTTAGATGATCGTAACTCAGACAATGTAAAGCGTCTTGTTGAAGAAGGCGTTACCTGGCAGGTTGAAGGACATGTACGAAGTAACAAACTTGGTTTCATCGATCGGGACGACGCAGCGTGTATCTATTCGACAAATCTTCGTGGAGAAGACAACGTTACAATTCCAATGTCTTTAGCAAGTCACGGAATCTTTTATGACTTCGGCAAAGTGCTCGGCCTTATTCTGCAGGTTGGTCTTTTGTCTGGTTTCTTCCGTTGGTATCACTACCGTTTCTTTGCTGAACGAGAATCATAAACTTCGTAACTTAAGTTTGAACTAGTCCGGCGTCGCGAATGTTCTCGTACACATCTGACTCAGGAACAAGGTCTGGAATGATTCCGACCCGACTCAGCATGTCTGTTGGTTGTGCTTGCAGGCCAGTGATAATAATTCGTTTGCCGGCAGTGTTCAGGCCTAAGAGAGCGTCTTCTAACGAGTACAACCCAGATTGATCTATATAGGGAACCTTTTCCATACGCACCACGAGTGTGTCGATCTGCTCTGGTAACTCCTCTGCTAGATCTCTAAAGCCAGCGCTGAATCCAAAGAACAATGGTCCATACAAGTGTTTAACGTAGACATTCTTTGCCCCAGCAAGCGCGGATTCGTCATCCCATGGTTCCTCTGGTTCGAGCTTTACGATATGGCTTCGCTCTTCGTTGAGGTCGCCTTGTTGTTTCATGAAGAGAATGCTCGAGAGAACTATTCCGACACCGACTGCAACAATTAGATTTCCAAAGACTGTTATAGCTAAGACGATAAGCATTACCAGAGCGTCAGCTCTAGGAACTCTGAGAAGATGTTTAAAGCCTTTGTAGTCGACAATCGTGAGGCCAACAGAGATCAGTAGGCCAGCGAGCACACTCAGAGGAATGTGCGATGCCAATGCACCTAATCCGAGAAGTGCACCAAGTTGGAAGAAGCCATGAATCACACCTGATAGGCGAGTTGTGCCACCGGCTTTAATGTTGACGACAGTTCCTTTGGTTGCACCGGCGCCCGGAATTCCCCCAAATAGGGCTGCAACTGTATTGCCAATGCCTTGTCCGATTAGTTCTCTTCTGCTGTCATGGCGGTCTTTGGTTATGTTGTCAGCAATGACAGAAGTTAATAGCGAGTCAATTGAGCCGAGCAAAGCCAACGTCAGACCTGACTGAATAATAAAGGTCAGGTTGTCTAGGTCAACATTTAAGATGGCGTTGATCTGGATGCCTGGGATCCCTGAAGGTATCTCTCCAATTGTCGGGATATCAAGATCTAGCAGGACAGCCGCAAGCGTACCTGCTAGGAGAGCGACCAGAACGTGTGGAACCTTAGTCGTGACTCGTTTGGATATCCAGTCAACGGCGATCGTTAGTAAGCCGATTGCTAAGGCAGCTGGACTGAGTGCTTCGAGTGCTTCACCAATCCTTGAGAACACTTCTATGGTTGTTTTTGGTGACTCCACCCCAAGAAGAGGCCAGAGCTGTAGGAACACAATGATCAGTCCTACACCACTCATAAAACCAGAGATTACTGGGTAAGGGAAATAGCGTATATATTTCCCCAAGCCGAGGAGGCCGATAGCGATTTGAAACACGCCACCCGCTAAGAAGCTGAGCAGGATAATACCCAACCCTTCTTCTATCGAACCAGCTTGGTCAACAGCAAAAACCACGATCGACGCCGATACAACCGTCATCGGTCCAGTAGGGCCGGATGCTTGGGTTGCAGTCCCTCCTAAGGCGGCAGCGATAATTCCGATTGCAATCGCTCCATACAGGCCAGCCTCAGCTCCGAGTCCTGACTGCACGCCGAACGCTAGCGCCAAGGGGAGTGCGATGATTCCGGCGACAAAGCCCCCCGAGATATCACCCTTGAGGTTTTTCATGTCGTATTTCATGGGCTCCTATTCCATAAATTTGATCTGCCCATTTTGCAAACTATAGACAGCGCCAACAATTCTGAGCTCGCCTGCTGTTTCCATCTCGGCCATGATTGGCGACTCGGTACGAATTCGTGCGATGGTGTTCTTAACATTGGCATCTACAACGTTTGCTACAAAGTCTGCATTAGCTGACGTTAAGTCGGTACCTTCAGGCTGGGTAGCGGCCAGGGCGTCGACAGCTGGTGCAATGTTTGCAAGCATCGGTGTTATGTTTCCAAGCTCTACTTTGTCGATGGCGCTCTTTACTGCACCACAGGATTCATGGCCAAGGACTACAACAACCTTTGAGCCCGAGACCTTTGTTGCAAATTCGAGGGAACCAATAATGTCTGTATTAACGAAGTTGCCAGCTACGCGGGCTACAAACAAATCCCCAATCCCGCAGTCGAAGACAGCTTCTACAAGTACTCGCGAGTCGACGCACGAGACAACGGCGGCCATCGGGTGTTGGCCAGAAGTAGCTAGTGGTATTTGGCTTAGGTGGTCAAACTCTGTCAGATCCCCAGAAACATACCTTTGATTGCCGGCAGTTAACCGTTCGATCACAGTTTCCGGAGTCATGCTCTGCTGTTGCTCGGCAGTAATTACTTGGCTAGGTGAGTTGTCTTGTGAGCTCAATCTGTTTCCTTGTTCGGCTTTTAGATGAGTTTAGTACAAGGTCGCTAGGTGCTTTGATTATCCATATCTTTCACAACGCTCGCTGGTTGGTTTATATTTGTGTCCTGTGAAGGTTCGAACACATTCCGCCGGGCTTGTTGAGATTGGCTCGGGATCGATTGCCGATATTGTAAGAGCCGTTCCGAAGCTCGAAGATAGATCGATTGTAGCGGTGTCATCCAAGGCACTAGCGGTTGCTTTGGGCGACGTGGTAGAACTTGAAAAAGACACTCTTGAAGATCTCGTTCGACAGCACAGCGAACAATACCTGGCTGACTCCTCAATGTTGCTAAGCATCGTGGATGGACAGTTTGTGGAGAATGCTGGCCTCGATTCGCTAGGCAAACATCAACTCTATGCGAGACTCCCGAATCAACCGTTTCGGGTAGCATGCGAGATTCATCAAGCTTTGAAATCTAGCCATGGTGAGAAACTCTTCGGAGTTATCATCACAGACTCGCGATCCACAATGGGTCGGCGTGGTGCAATTGGATATTGCGTAAGTCATTACGGGTTTGATGCGGTGAATGCTTACAGCGGGACCGGTCTGTATGGAGGTGAGTACCAGTTAGCAGCCTCTAGCATCGATCAGTCTCTTGCCGCTGCTGCGAATGTAGCGATGGGTGAAGGTGATGAGCAAACACCGGTTGCCACTATTTCTGAAGTTGGTTTTGTGCAGTTTCACGAAGAACCGTTAGACCCAGAGGAATACCGAACCTCGGTGATGGTTTCGGACCAAGATGTTTATGCCCCGTTGTTGAACACCCCGATTTGGTCAAAGTCTCAGTAGCTCATTGATTCTAGATCGGCTATGAAATCACCAAGAATGTGTCTAGGTAATAGTTAATGGTGAGGTCAAAATTTGGGAAACCCTGCCTAAAGAAAACGGCTCGTTGGGTATTATTCACCGCACTAGGGTCCTTCTAATTGTCTTAGACGGCTGTCAAGATCATCGCATCTGGTCAGGTGTTGGACAGATGTATAGGAAGTTAGACAGTGAATAATCAGTGGCAATATATCGATAGGTCGGTGTTAGTGGCGTTAGTTGCTGCGGAGGATCGGGACCTTAGTCTCAATACCGCATTTGCCAAAGAGTGTTTGGCTTTGGGGCTTGACCGAGTGGCTATGGACGAGTGTAAGGTGCGACTAGTTGAAGAAGGGCTCGTTGAAGTTCGACTTGAGACACCTGGAATCGGAGATTCAATGGTTATGGCATTGCAAAGAGTAACTGATGTAGGAACCCTAGCAATACGTGCTTAGGGTCCGACTCCAGTTAGTTGCGTAGTGTCGGCGTACAGGCGACCCAAGTGGCACGTTGATCTCCTAGTACAACATTGATGCTGTACTCGAGTGTTCCGCTGCGAGAAGTGTCAGTAAAGGAGTTGCCGTCAACTCTTCCTCGCCACCAGAGCCTGCTCCCGTCCACTCGACGAGCAATCATGTACTCGGCGTCCGGATTATTGAGAGTCGTCCAGTTGACCTGAATATTATTTCCGTTCGGTTGAACCGTGCAACTACTTACAGGTCGTAAGTCTTCAATCGGAGCCGGCGCTGGATTGTTGCCTGCTGCCTGATCGCAAGGTACTCGTTGACTGCGAGAGTCGTCGGCAAATACTGCCAGTACTTGGTATTCAAGGGATTCGCCTCTCAATGTGTCATTGAATGTTGTACCAGTTTCGGTTCCACGCCAGAACTGTGCCGAACCATCAACGCTTCTGTAGATAACGTAACGCGATGCGTCCTGTGCTCCTGTCCAATCAACTCGAATGTTGTCTCCAGTGATTGTAAATGAACAGTTAGTAGGTACACCAGTTACCGGTGGTGGCCCTACAGCAGGCGTTCCACAATCGGTAGGTTGAGAGCGATCGTTGCCTCTACGAGTGATAATTGAGTAGGCAAGCTCAGCATCTCGGTTGGTGTCTACAAAAGTTGTTGAAGCACTGACCCCACGCCAGAACGGTTGGCTTCCATCCACAGTTCTTTGCACGATGTAGTCTTCTCCAGCGGCAACACGAGCCCAAGAGACATTAACGTTTTCCCCAGAGATGGTTACAGTGCAGCTAGCTGGTGCGGCAATTGGAGTTGGAGTTGGAGTGGGAGCAGGATTGTTCTGTTGTGTTCCACAGAATCGAACAAGCTCACGGGCCGCCTGACGGGCATCACCTAAGCCGACCCAATCGATTCCTCCGGTTAACCACAAGCAGCCATTCGAATCTCCGTGGACAGCCCAGCCGCCAGAGTTGCCAGCCATGTGTGGGTTGAAGTTCTGATTTCTGACGCCGGTTCTAGCATCATAGACCGCTATCGCTGAGATGTTCCCGGTGTGTGTGGCATTCGGAATATCGTCTAGTCGGAAGCTGGCACCACCTGCTTGATTTCTGGCATCGAAGTATCTGATTAATGCGTTGGGATTAGACGAGTGAGCACCCCAGCAATGGCAAGATCCAACCACGCTGTCGCCGATTACCTCTAGGTCTTGGTAATCGCCGCCGGCCCTAAATTGTCCTTGGTCGAATCTAAGGTCACGGCCTGTAACGTGGTTGTTGACTAATGCGAAGTTTCGCCTTTCGTCGTGTACGTAGACTCCATGTTCTGTTCCAGCAAAGAAGACAGTTCCAGCAGAAGTAGTTTCTACGTCATAAATCCAGGTAGCATCCCGATTTACTTGGAAGCCATTCCATTTCTTTATTGAAGAGTTCGATCGGGAAATTACTTCGACTCCTCGGCTGACTTCTGGACCACCACGTTGGCCGAGTCCCGTCTCATCGGTTCGTCCCACTACGTAAACGTTGTCCTCGACTTGGCTTAGGGCGACTCCCCAGACCGCTCGAAAGTCTATGTCTGGTGTCCAACGATTCCCCACACGGTTCGTATTCATATTGATACGGAACACACTATTCACATTTATTGTCTGAGTTGGATCGCTAGCTTGGTCAAAGGTTCCGCCGACGTACAGCAGGTCATCATGTCCAACGTATAGATCTCGAACCAACGGTCGGCCGTCGTCTCTGATTAGTCCGATTCTAAAGTTTGGGTCCTCTTGGCCGGTTATCGGGTCAATCTTTACAAGACCATCGACGTCGCGTCCATTCCAAGTGCTGAACTCGCCACCTACAAAAATATCTCCGTCAGGTGCATTTTCTAGCGAGAAGATAACGCCATCGGTTTGTGGTCGGAAGCTGGGAATATACTCACCAGTGTTTACATCGAAAGCAGCGATCCATGGATGAGATATCGTTTGATTATTGCTCACCACATGCGGGAATTTTCCTCCAACATAGATGCGGCCACTGTTTTCTTCGATTGTCCAACCGCCTGTGTTAAATCTGTTTACGCCAATTGTGTCGAGATATTCGTTGGCACGGTTAAGGGTTCCGATACCCCAGGGTGCAGTTTGTTCTACTTCTAGATTGTCGAAGTCAATAGCACTACTTTGCGCCATAGCCTGCGGAGCGAATAGGAGAATGATCAGAATAGAAGCAAAGGCTCCAACAACAAGTTTTATCTTGGACACGTCGATTGACTTTCTTTTGGCCTACTAAGTCAATCGGCGCCCACAGATATCAAATTATGGTCTATTAGGCCTATAAGGAGAGTTAGCCATTGGGTTCAGTTAGCTCTGCAGCTCTAGGGGTTCTAGAACCTAGAGGGGCTTCCAAGTCGATATCGGTGAAGTAGAAGCCAACTGAAACTTCACAGTCTTCAGCGTCAACGTCTGGGAGGGTTCCCACATTAACGCTTACCTCTACTGAATCGTCAGTCTCGACAGCAGAGACTTGAGCTCCGAAGCATGCTGGATCTCCGAGCTCGTATTCGACTCTTAAGGTGTCTGTGCCAACCTCATCGACAGATATGACACGACCTTCACTGGTGTCAACGAGATCATCTCTTGATTCGATGACTTGACTATCCGGTAGTTCATCGTCTTGTCCATCGCCTGTCACGACGCCTTCTTCAGTTTCCACCTCGGTTGTTGAGTCCGTACCTTCGTCATTAGAACTTCCTGAACAAGCGCCCAGAGCTAGAGCGGCCACGGCCATTAGAGGTAAGATTTTCCTTAAGTGCACACCGAACTCCTTGTTGAGGTACTTGGCGAGCTTAGCCGATGCCAAGTCAAGAAGCGTAGGTATAAGTTAACTCCACCTTCTCGAAGGATTTTCGCCCTCCGGTATTGGTGTACAGGTAATCTGAGCTACCTCTAAGCTCATCTCATAGACCTGGCTAAACGCTAAACCATAGATATAGGAGGGACCTGCCGGGGTAGCAAAGGTTTCAATTACCAACTGGTGGGTGATTGTTCACAGGTGGTCGGTCTTAGTTTGCTTGAACAGGGTGACTCACTCTAGATTTACGCAGCTGTAAAAGGAAGCGTGGCACACCAATTACGTATCGCCCGAAAAGCCGTCGAGGTTCGTTGGCTAATCGCCAGACCCACTCGAGCCTGAGCTTACGAATGGCTTCTGGAGCTCTACGATTCTTTTGTGAGACAAAGTCAAAAAGTCCGCCAACAGCAATAACCACCATGGGCTTTAAAGCCGAGATGTTCTTTGTGATCCATTGTTCTTGAAGTGGCATGCCTAGTCCGACTAGTAAGACACTGGCGCCACTTTCGTTGACTCGGGCCACTATCGTGTCGTCGTCATAGTTGTATCCATCTGCTGTTCCTGCAACTTGAACACTAGAGCTAGCGCTGGCTTTGGCGGCTGCTGATTTGGCTATGCCGGGCTTACCTCCGTAGAGAAATATCGAGCGGTGAGTCTCAGCCAGCAGCTCACATAGAATCGGGAACAGGTCCGTCCCATTTACATTGTCTTGTAGCCGTGTGTCAGTCAGGCGAGCGGCCATGGCAATGCCTGCTCCATCGCCAAACAAAAGGTCGAAGCTGTTCAGTGTTTTTCTATCTACCTTGTCTAGCGAGATTAGGTTTACTAAGTGGGCGTTTACAAATCCAACTGAAAGAGGCCGTTCTGATTCGGCGGCAGACACTATCGCATTTGCTGCAGTGTGTAGATCAGTGTTGGTGATGTCGAGTCCAAAGAGGTGGACCTGCCCTGTTTCAGGATTCGTCGCCATGAGAGTAATCTAGTGGCGTCACGCTAGAAGCGATGGGGCCTGCTGCTGGGTAAATCTTTGTATAGGTCTAGAGCTACGGCTGCTTTTCGCCCTTTACGAGCTTTGGAACTGCTAAACCGACTGCTATTAGCGCTACTCCGAAGACAAAGAATATGACTACTCGGACAAATACATCTACGCCTTGAAGGTCGATTATTAACATCTTGGCAATCGTTATAAATAGTGTGGCAATTCCCAAGTATCGGACGGTGTCATGATTTTTGGCTAGGCCAACGATAATAGCGATGACCGCTATTAGGCCCCAGATGATAGTTACAAGTGCAAGCTGTCCATTGAAGCCGGCTACTGCTGTCACAACCCAAGCCAATAAGATCGCCCAAGAGCCAAGTATCGGAAGACTCGCAACATCTTTTGGCAGGCGATCTTTGAACATTGAGGCGGCTACAGCTGCGCCAGCCCAAGCCAACAGAATCGCTGTGCCGGCGATCCAATCGCCAAGGCTGTTGAAGCCGTCTTCTAAGTGCGCAAGAATGACACCTAGTCCAATCAGGGTTGCGACCGCTGCTGTTATCGCAGCAAGCATCTGATTGAGGATGTCTTTGAAGCGGTAGCCAATTACCGCAGCGGCAGCTGCATGGAGTAACAGCGGTACGACGGCATTGACTCCGTCGAAGAGGAATAGAAAGCCGACCGCTAGCGAAGATAGAGCACCGAAGAGAGTGGAAACTCCTATCAGCGTTTTCTTTATGGCCATAGCCCCGATGCCGAAGCCGAGAGTTACCAAAGCAACAGTGATAAAAATCACAGAAGCCCGAGGGCCGTCAGATGGAATATTCAGAGTAAATGCAGCCCAAATTGGAATGAGTCCAACCGCTCGAGCTTGAAGGCTTTCATAGTCAGAATGGCTAAGTGTTTTAGGCGAGCTGGATGTTTCTTTAACTTCAGTTGGGAATATCAGAGCTGAAACCCAGATGGCGAGTCCAGCAATGATTACAACGACCAGTCCTGTCTCAAAGAAGACATCTTCACTTTCTACAGCTGCAAGCAAAGGTATGGCAAGTACGGTGGTGATGACCCCCGCCAGCCAAGTAGCCTTCCAGCCTTGTGAAACAGCTACAGCGAGGGCAAAGACTAGAAGGCCAAGGATGATTACAGCGGTGATCGTCACAAACTGATCGCTGTCTCGTAGAGCAAACAACAAAATGTAGAGAGTGACAGCAAATGTAGTTGCCGAAACACCGTCAAGCTTTGTCGCCAGTGCCACTATTACGGCAAGGCCTGTAGCGGCCAACCCGATTGCTGTAGCAACATCAGGCGACACAAGCTCAAGCCAGCTGTATGTCGATACGGAAGCAGATAACAGGATTATGGCTCCAGCGCCACCGATCCAGTTGGCCCAGGGTTTCCGGTTCGGAATTAGAACAAATGTCGAGAACAACATTACAGCACCCAGCAGTCCGGCCATAGCGAGCTGCACTTCTTCTGAAATCCAGTTTCGGGCTATGGCTGTGCTGACTAGGAAAATTGCTGCCAGGGTCACAAGTCCGACGCCAACCCAGCGAAGCAGGGTCTCTGTATTTAATTGGAAACCTTGGCCAGATTGTTTCTGTGCGGCGAGTGTTGGGTACTGAGAAGTTAGATCGTTGAGAAGCTGTGGCGGAGGAGGTTGCTGTCCCAATGGTTGCTGTGCGTATTGCGCCGGTTGTTGGGCTGGGTACGTAGCATATTGCGGAGCAAATGGAGGGGTTTGACCTGGTACAGCTCCTGAGGTTGGAGCGGGTGCGGGAGCTGAGATTGCTTCGGAGTTTGTAGGAGAGGACTGAGTAGCAACGTCAGTTTCGGCTTGTTGTTCTAAAGCATTAAGTCTTTGTTGAACTGAGTTGGCTAGTTCATCAAGTCGATCAGATAAGGCGTCGATTTTGGATTCTAAATCCTGTGGCTCCATACTTTGATACGAGAATCAACTCGCCCCCTCTATCTAGTAACTTTACTCGACACAGCCTCTTTTAAAGTTTCACGACCTGGAAGCCGCCAAAACT
>CALJAE010000076.1 GCA_938028175.1 uncultured Acidimicrobiales bacterium | reverse complement strand
TTAGGTGCAACAGGTAAGTTGCTGTTGCAAGTACTTCACATCGTGAAAGTGTTGACTGATCCTTCTTAGGCGTATCCAACTTAAGCATTGGGAACAGCTCTTTGAGACGCTTGATTTCTGGTCCAAGCTTGCGGTTCAGTTTGTAACGACCAACTCGAGAAAGGTCATAGCGACGGTTCTCGAAGAATGCTGTACGCAAGTACGATCGAGCAGACTCAAGGGTTGGTGGCTCACCAGGACGAGCACGCTTGTAGATTTCGATGAGAGCTTCGTCTTGTGTGATCGCTACTTCTTTGTCTTTTTCCCATTGTCCTTCTAGGAAATCGAAGTGCTTAACGAAAGATTCCAAGAAACCTGGAGCGTTCTCTTCGTCATAACCAAGAGCTCGAAGCATTACGAATAATGAAATACGACGTTTACGGGCCACACGGACACCAACAGTTGGGTCTTTACCTGGCTTTTGCTCTACGTCGAACTCTAGCCATTCGCCTCTATATGGGTGGATTGTGCCCTTAACCATCTGGTGCTTGGCCAAGTTACGTAGTCGGAATCGCTCACCTGGCTCGAAGATCACACCCGGTGATCTAACAAGCTGAGATACAACCACACGCTCTGTGCCGTTGATAATAAAGGTGCCGTTCTCTGTCATCATTGGGAAGTCGCCCATGAAGACTGTCTGCTCTTTGATCTCACCGGTTGCTGTATTAAGGAAGCGAGCCTTGGTGAAGACAGGAGCCGAGTAGGTCATGTCTCGTTCTTTACATTCTTCTTCTGAATACTTAGGAATTAGTTCGAGGTCTTTGTCAGTTGGATCGAACTCCATTTCCAATTGAAGGGTCTCAGAATAATCTGTGATTGGAGTAATATCGGCAAACGCTTCTGCTAAACCTTCTTCGAGGAAACGTTGGAACGAGTCCTTCTGAACTGAAATTAGGTTAGGCAGTTGGAGAGCTTCTTCAAGCTTTCCAAACGAGTAACGGTTTCGTGAGAGTGTACGTGCAGGCAAGAGGCACCACCAGATCTGTTATAGTTAAATGGACAAAGACGCATGCTGAAGCCGACCCTCAAGATTTCTTAATAGAAATGTCTAACGGACAACAATCACCACGGCTTGTCAAGCATATTCATGAAAAAATCTTAATCCAACTGTTTTATTGGATTAATCGGTATTTCTAGGTTTAGCGGCTACCTCGTCTGCCGAGGAAGGCTCGGCACCCTATTCTAGGGTCGTGCGATAGCTTTACCCCTTATAATTGGACTAGTGGCGAATAATGGCGAAGAGCTTTCAAAACTGACCGATACAGTCTGTGAGATTCTCAAACTCAGAGCTCTCATAATAAGTGCTATGGCTGAAGATGCAGGGCTAGATCCTAACTTTCAGTACTACGCAAATTTATTCGAGAACGATACTGATAGAGCCAGAGAGCGTTGGAACCATCTACCTGAGATCGTTGCCAGCGACTTTTCTTGGTTTGCCATTGACATAATTAGCAGAAGTAACATAGTCGTCACCGACATCATCAACTCCCTTCCTGACTCTCCTGCTCTAGAACATGTCAAAGAATTGCTGCCTGGGTATCGAGAGAATATATCTGTTCAACTAGTCCTACTTGAAACCATAAGTGTTTATAGATATCTCATACCATTTAGTAACAATCTAGAACAACTCGAATACCTCGAACAGTTGATAGATCAAGCTATTCATAATAAACCTTGGATCAGTTCCCACGAAAGCACTGAAAACTTTCGAACCGACGACTTTAGACACTTGTTAAACACCCGCTTAGATTTATTGGACATGACCCTCTGGCTGAGACAGCAAATTGTTATACAGTACCCAGAAGGATCGGATGTCCTCGATGGCCTGAATGACGTTGCTCAACTAATCTTCGGACCCGACTTTGCAGCCCGAGTCGTTCTGGAGTCATCCATCAGCACCTCATACCAACTCTCTAACAAACCGAATACAAAACCTGATCCAAGACCAGTGGTTAAAGTTCCCACCCCTTTGCCATTCTCGTCGCTGGTTACTTCCGGCGAGCTTGGGTTGACTTACAAAGTAGCCGAACACCTCAGAACCCTGTTGGCTAACGAAGATGCCAATCTTGTTAACGAGGCAATAGAACGGAGCTTGACCCCGGCGATAGAATTTACACCTGACCTCCGCCAGCATCCATTCGTTGAATTAAGCAGTATTGTTCAACAGATAGAACGTTCGGTCAGAGAAATACCGGTCAACCTTAGCCTCTGGTTAGCAACTCTAAGCGGTGACATCGCTACAGAAGAAACTTCACCAGTCACACCAAGTCTAGAAAACGACTACAAGTACTTTGTACTTGAACAGATTGGCCTCTTAGAACCTCGGACTATTGAACAAAAAACCAGAAACATTTGTTTAATAATGGCATCTAGTGGCTATCTCTTTGAGCGAGTTTGTGCCGAGCATGGCATCGACAATAGCTGGTCACCGGCAAGGGTTGCGCCAGCTATCAAAACTGGAGCAATTCATCACGGAGCAACAGAAGAAACAAAACATAACTGGGCTATGGGTGCAGTTACAGATTTCCGAACAGATCTTAGAGAAGCACTACAAGACTTTGCACAAGAAAGTGTTAGATCTGTCCGAGGACCAAAAGCAACGATTCATGCTCTGATCAACGAATTCAATGACCTCGGCAACCAGCTCTGGCCCTATCCCGACAATGAAACTCCAATCTGGCAACCGATGACTATCACATCGCCACAAACAGGTAGAAGCCAGAACTTGTAGCCACCTCTAAAGAGAAGGCGAGATGGAAGAGATATTAGCTACTTGGCTGTTCTGGTTTCATCAACATAAAGAATGCCCCTTGTGGATCAGCTATTCCTGCCATTCGCCCAACCGATGGAGCATCAAACGGTGGAGCGACTATAGATCCGCCCAGTTCAGTCGCCTTGGCGACGCATGCGTCGATATCGGCTACGCAAAAGTAACTCACCCAATGATTTGGCATACCTTCAGCCTCAGCAGGCTTTTTCATTCCTCCACCTACGGCTTCGCCATCAATGTTGAATAAATGATAGAGATCCGGTGAACCCATGTCTTGTGTAGTTATCTCATGACCGAAGGCTTCGGCATAAAACGGAGCCGCTTTGTCGATGTCGTCTGTAATTAGCTCGTTCCAAATTAGCGCACCATCCTCATTAACTACCTCGCACCCTATTGAGTCGCCTGCCTGCCACAAACCAAACATCGCTCCACTTGGATCAGTAGCTAGCGCCATTTGACCAGAGTCTCCGACTGGAGTTGGAGACATAAACACAGTTCCCCCGGACGCCTCTACGGTCTCGCATGTTTTTGATACATCGTCCACAGCAATATAAGTATTCCATGCGGCTGGGGCTCCAGGCTGAGGGTGTTGCATAATTCCCGCACAAGATTTTCCATCAAGGCATGCCCCCAGGTACTCGCCACCTTGTTGGGTTGACGATGGCTCAAAAGTCCAGCCCATTAAATCTCCGTAGAAAGACTTTGCGGCCTCTACATCTGAGGTGGCCAAGTCTGTCCAGTTGGGTGTTCCTTGTTTGTAGCTTTGTCTGGCTGGCATAAGAGATCCTTAGTTCGATTGATTTCGACACTAGAACAATAGGTCTAGGACTCCCAAAATGTCAACTAAGACCTCTCTTGAAATGATGGTACTTTCGCCGACTAGATAAGAGTGACTGTCAAGCCATCCAAGCAGAGCAAACTAAATGCAGCGATAGTCTTTGCTGGCATTGGTTCCTTCATAACAGCTATGTCACTGTTACTTGAAGGTGAAGTCTGGTTTCGAGACTTTCGAGTCATGTACGAGGGCAGCCGACTCCTTTGGGCGAGACGCTTCGTCGAAGCCTACGATGCAGTTAACTTTCAACAGATTACTGACTCATCCCTACCTGATGGTCTTAGAGAACTAGACGTATTTATCAGTCCTCCCCCGTTCGCTAACTTTGTCGGACTCTTTACAGTTGTCAATCCAACCATCGCACTCATTGCGTGGACCGTGTTGGGACTTTCGATATATGTGGTATCGCATCGACTCTTGGGACTTGGTAAAGCAGCTGGAGTAGTCGGGCTCTTGCTGCCAATGTCGCTGTACAACCTTTACCTAGGACAAACCGGTTTCTTCGCACTAGGGCTAGCAGCAGTTATCCATACTCTTTGTGTCAAAGATAAGCGAGTCCTAGCAGGTCTAGTGGCAGGGTTAACCATTCTCAAACCGCCTCTATTTATTGGCCTATTCCTATGGTGGGCTATTGACTGGAAACGCTGGGGAGTTTCTATCGCCAGCGCAGCAGCAAGCGGCATTGTACTCATAGTTCCCACAGCCCTCTTTGGGCTTGCACCTTGGGCAAACTTTATCGACGCTATCGAAGCAAGGTCCGCCATCGAAGGAGTTACCGCACTACAGTTCACGCTTCCCGAGACCGTTATTCGATTGTTTGGCCATTCAATCGGGCTGAGCCTATATGCGTACCTCGCCTACTTTGCCTTAGGTGCTTTCCTAATCTGGAAAGCCAAAAACAGATGGGAAGGGCGAACCGATGTACTCTCAGCGGCAGTGATCATTGTGTCGATGTTCATTTCACCACACTTCTTAATATACGACTCAGTGATGCTCGTTATCCCATTTGCGGTTGCACTACACAACGGAGCATCAAAGAAACAGTTACAAGCAATGGTTGCACTAATCGCAGGTGCAGTCCCCTATACAGTTCTAGCAGCAGAACCAATCCCAACGCTGAATAGCCACTTAGCTGTCAGCACCTTTGCCTTACTTGCTGCCGCTTGGGTATGGGTTCGATCTGTTGATGCTGAACTTGAGTCGTCAGAAACCAAAAATGCGAAAGAACTGACAACCGTCTAAACAACTATTGATTTTGTTTTGGCCTCATCAACAAATTTGGAATCAGTAACAAGGTGTAGAGCCCAACTCCGACAAAGAAAAGTAAACGTTGCGAGACCAGTGTGTCTAGATATCCGAATAGAAAGCTACCCAGAAACTGGCCAAGTCGACCTGCGGAAATAACTACTGTTACTGCAATTGCTTTGACCGCCGCCGGGACTTCGACTGCTACCTCAACCTGCAAACCTTGAATTGTGAAGCCTTCAGCTATTCCATGTATCAGCGCTGCAACTAGTACGAGGATCAAACTGTCAGCTAAACCAACAGTGAGAGCGAACGCCATAAATACAAGTACGCCGACGGTGAAAACTCTCTTGGGATCATACCTTTTATGAAGCTTGCCAAGAAATAGCGAAGCAATCCCAATTCCGACGGCTGCGACAACAAAGAAATAAGACCGCTGAGTTTCTGAAGCACCAAACTCTTCGACTAGATACTGAGGTATCAAAGTAACCACTAGACCAAAGATTAAAAAGAAAGTACCAAAGAATAGAAATGCGGACCGCAGTACAACTCGATGCTTAACAACTCTCAGCGCATCTCGTAGTTGCACCGAGAAGGCCTGCGGTTCCGGTAATTCGACTTTTGGGAGCCACAACCAGATCAAACCTGCCAAAGGAATAGCAACAAGTTGTAACGCTACGGCAAAACGCCAATCCCACGTCTCGGCTATCCAACCACCAAGTAGAGGGTGGACTATGAGACCAATGGCAATTGCAGTCCCGTTATAGCCAACAAATCGTGAAGCGTCCTTAGGGTCGAATAAATCCGATATTGAAGTAATAGCTAAGGCAATTAGGCCGGCGTTGCCAATTCCCAAAATTGCTCGGCCCAACAAAAATACAAATAAGGTCGGTGCTGTTGCCGTTACTAAACCTGAGAGTGCGAAAAACCCAAGCCCGGCTACTAACGTTTGCCTGCGTCCATAACGGTCGGCCAAAAAGCCCATAACCGGAGAGAAGATGAATGCAAAGAAAGAGGTAACCCCGATAATTGCGCCACGAGCTGTCCCACCAGCACCAAATTCGGCTGCAATCTCTGGTGTCGACGGTTGAACAAGGCCGGCCCAAGCAACAGCTAGAAAAGATATAGAAAAAAGAAGAGCGAGTAACCGCCGACCGGGAGCTAAAGCCACCGCCAGAGCCTAGTCCAGTTACCTCCGATACAGCAGCTCATGAAGCCACATAACCTCTTCAGATTTGGCTGTACAATAAAAATGTGGCGGACAGACGACAAGAGCTTAGAAAACTCGAGGCCACGCTTTTGCAAATCTTAAGGCAGAGAGCGGCGGTCCTAAAAGCTAACGCCTTAGAGGCAGGTTTCTCTTCAGGGGATTCAGAAAAAATTGCAAATCACTACAGCACCAAGTTTGAACAGAGCTTTGTCGAGTCTGATATTGTCGGCAACGAACTCACCGATTTTGAAACAGAAAGGCAGTTCACACTTTTCACCTCGGTGATTGTTCAGTCTTCGAACACCATACTTTCCGAAATCGTTAACGCCTATGACCGAGAACTTGTCCAAAACCTGTATGGCTTCACACGCCCAACCGTAGAACTAAACAGAGTCCTGATAGAAAGCTCCGTACAGTTTCAGATTACAGACAGCCAAGGGCACTTTATGGCTGCATATGAAACCATGAAGAGTTGGCTTTATGCAGGAGTCATCGACCACTCAAACTATTCGCTCTATACGATCGATGGTCTAATAACCCTACGTGACGCATACATAAGTTATCTGCAGAATGTTTTGATAAAGACACGACAAGAACATCCTGAAGCGAAACGCTTCTACAGTGAACTAATTCAAACTGGGATAGAACTGTTCGACCAAGACTTTGTTAGCCAAGAGATATCGGAACTGATGGCCGACGACTCGTCGAACCCATTTGCAATTCACCAACCCAAAAAGAAGTTGCCGTTTCACAACCTCATGGCTGGCGGATTCGGTGGCATCGCATACTTGATCAACGAGTCACGCAGTCAACATTCACAGGCCAACAGCGATCAAGGCAATACTCTGACTCAAGGCCTTCCGCTGGCGGATACCAGCGGCATTGCTGGCCTTCTCGAAACCGCCACAAATGTTTATCATCTCGTGAATAACCTTGATGCGACCCAAGAACCATTATCTGTAGCCGGTTTGCAAGACATACCTGACATCAAGACTGCC
>CALJAE010000075.1 GCA_938028175.1 uncultured Acidimicrobiales bacterium | reverse complement strand
GCTGGTGGCTCTGGGACAGAAAGTTGATTTTGATGGTGTTGGATCGGTTGTCGTGGTCGATCCAACCCACTATCTACTCAGTGAGTTAGTTGATAGTAAAGCAAATCCGTTCTTTCTGCAGACCCAACGAACAAATGAGAGTGCTGTTTCTCCATTTGAAGTAAGACAGAGCGTCGGCAATATTCGTTTCGCAGACATGGTAGACACTCACCACGCTGGGATCCAGCGACTGCTTGCAGCAGGGTTCTTCAATACTGGAAATAGTTCAGTCGGCGGCGAAATCTTGATCCGTCAGCAAGCACAGTTTGCTAAGACCCTAAAGTCAGCTTTCTTTAGAATGCTTCGGGGTCCATCGAGTTACGAATTCGTTCAACCGCTCAACCAATCACAAGCCGACCTAAGCGAACGACTCGAGCTTGCAGGCATCGCTGTCCCTGGCTAGCGCCTAGAAGTGCCAGTAAGTCCCCTATTCGTAGTCTCGTTAATCAGGCTTATAGCTCCGCAGTCTTAACGTCTTGGCTTAGCTTCTTGTCTTCTTGTCTTTATGAGATTGTCTACGGCTTCGTTCGCCATTGGGCCTAGGTCTAGGTCAAGCCTTTTAGGTTTCGTGTTTTTGATTTCATATGGCCAAGTGATGCTCAAGTCGTCAAAGTTTGGGTCAGCGGTCGAGAAACACAGTGTTCCTGGTTCGCCAGCAAGGCACTTAAGAAGCCTGGAAAGCTGTACGCCGGTTGCTAGGTTTCGTGGCGGAGAGGCAGCCGCCATTATGCTTTTAAGCGTTGTAGTTGAATAGGCGGCCACTTCAGCCCATCGTTCTTCTCCTATATAAGTTGGGATTGTTCTGGGGCCGTGCTCCCCAATAGCGTAGACCTGATCGTATCCTGTGATTCCTAGTTGTAACATGGCGAACTGCATTCGAGCTTGATCTAACTGTCCTCCGAATCCAATAAGGGTTTCACAAGTTGTTCCCACAAGATCGACTAGCCGTTCTGTGAGTCGATCTACAGGAGTTCCGATCACTATGAGTGTCTTGGCAGTACAAAATTTGAGGCTAGCTCGAGCGATCTCTTCGTTAACGTCGAGGAGTGTAGTAGAGCTGCCTGGTAGCCCGCCAGCTGTAACAATCACTACATCAAAGTGGCCTTCGAGTGAACTCGCAGCTTTGAACCGTTGCGACTGCTCAGGGAAAGCGCTGCCAGCATCCATCACGGCTGCACTAGCTCTCAAATCATCTCTCGCAGTAATTGTTACTTCGCCAACGTGGTTATCTAAGCCTGCGGCGATCTGCATCAGCAATGCTGATCCCACATTGCCGCTTCCAACAATTCCGAGCTTATCGATCATCATAATAATAGGATACCAACAGCGCAGTAGCTCTCCCTATGCCTAGAAGTGCCAGTAGTCCCCTGTAGTTTTTTTGCCGCAAGTCCATGCACCCCAACGTGTGAAACGCCAAGGTTGCGCATCGGCATAGGCTTGGCCACGATTTTCGATTACGTTCTTGCGGAAAGTAGGTGTACCTCTAAATGTTTCGGTCTGAGTGATCCTATATGCGTATTCAATGTTGAAATGCGCATCCAGCAATGCATTAGGCAAGCCTTTTTGCCTGAATATTTCCTGTGATTTAGCACTCATATGAGGGATGGCTCGTCGAATGGCTGCGTCTTGTGCTTTGGCATTGATTTGGAAGATGCCATAATCGAAGCCGTCTGCAGCACTGCTAACTCGGCCGATTATCGTTGGATCAAGTGGTCCGTTTTCACAAGCTAGAACTGCTCGAACATTATCTCTTTGATGCGCTGGGAAGAAATGATCTGCAATAGCTAGTACCGAGCCTCTGGTGCCATCATAAGCTGGTACGGCACTTCCATTATTGTTAGAACACCTGCTGAGTTTTTCGCCAGTGCAACCATCAGCGCCTGGCCCACCGTCCACGGCATCCCAGTCTGCTCCCCCAGTAAGACTGTCGTTACCGTATCCGCCAGCTATATTATCGGTGCCTGCTTCACCATGAATTTCGTCTGCACCCCAATTACCTCGAAGTACATCGTTGCCAGGGCCGCCAAAGATCCTGTCGGCCCCAACGTTACCCTCGACATTGTCGTTGCCCTCTCCTGAGAAAACAGTATCGTGTCCGTCGCCACCATATATGGAGTCGTTGCCGCCCCAGCTACAAATAATGTCATTTCCTCCAAAGCCGTAGATGACATCGTTGCCGTTAGTTCCAGCGATTACATCTCGTCCTTCAGTCCCGCGAATGATCGGAGTCCCGCTGGATAAGTGACCTGAAGCTTCTCTGATGGTCACTGGATTTCCTAAACAGGTGCCTGGAGTGCTCGCATTAGAGGCTGCAATTGGAGTTGCAATACCCACTGCGCCAAGAACACTAACAACAATAAAATGCCTTAGTTTCATAACTATTACCGCCTTTTACGCCTCTCTCAGCTTAAAGGTAAACTCGAGCTCCTCAAACGCCTATTTGTCGACAAAGCCTTAAATACAGCAAAGGAGGCCGACCAAACTGGCCGACCTCCTCCGTTTAACAACTATTTTCGGCTAGTTGATTAGCTGCCGTACTCTACAATTGCGAAAGAAGCGCTTGTAGGTTCACCTGGCTGACTGAACTCCTGTGGGCCTGAAGGTCCAGAGTAGTTAATGTCTTCGCCAGCTTCGATTAGCTCTTTACACTCAGCAAATGTACTGCAGTCAGTACCATCACGGGTTACACCGTTGATGTTGGCTGCAATCTCATTTGGAGCATCTGAACCAGCAACTTCAGCAGCAAGAGCAGTAATGATCATTGCGTCGAAGGTTTCTGGGCCATATGTAAAGTCGATAAGTTCAGAATCGATTCCTAGAAGTCTTTCCTGGAACTCATCTGTTAGCTCAGCCGTTGGGATTGTTCCTCGGATACCAGCCAATTGACCAGCCTCGAAGTTTTCACCCAAAGCGTTACC
>CALJAE010000074.1 GCA_938028175.1 uncultured Acidimicrobiales bacterium | reverse complement strand
GCTGCCCTCGCTAGTGAACCTCAAATAGAATACGTAACAGTAACTGTCGAAAGCGCCAGTGAAGGTGGTGCAACCGTAACAGAGAACCTACGGCGCTCACTAGTCCCAACTGCACCGGTTCACGCCTACGACGTACTCACTAGCCTCGGCAACCTTGGGGTAGACCAAGCATCATATGTTGAAACAAGAATCTCAATTACGTTCAACCCCAACAAGGGCCCAGCACGTAAGAAAGATATTCAAGGCAAGATCGCCGAAGTTTCAAGACTTCTCTACGGTCTAGAGTCTCGACTAAGTACCTGCGGGCTAAGTGCTATTCACCGTGCATCTCCTGCAGATCTTGCATCGAGAATGAAGATCAGCTTTGACCCAGGCGCTAAAGACTCGATCGTCGACGGAATGCTTAAAGGCGTGACCCCAATGCGTTGGTCACAGGCTGGACCCAAGGTAGCCAGAGAAGAACGAAACCACT
This sequence comes from uncultured Acidimicrobiales bacterium, assembly GCA_938028175.1. Taxonomy (GTDB): domain Bacteria; phylum Actinomycetota; class Acidimicrobiia; order Acidimicrobiales; family SZUA-35; genus JAHDDW01. Next base: position 13,883 of record CALJAE010000074.1, on the reverse strand, counting down.
TCTTACATGATTCTGGTGCATCGGTTTCATGGGTCTGGAACGACGGTCCTCGATCTCCAGTGCCAGCAACAATTCTTGGCTCACTAGTAAACCCAGGGCCATACCCGAAGAGGATTACTTTAATCTACGAACCATCTGACCCGGCAGCTGTATCTCGAAAGCTAGAACAAGAGCGAACTGCCCTCGACGCTAAGCGAATGCTTCTAAACCAGTCACCTCAGAATGAAACTCAACGTCAAAGAGTTGATCGAGAGTTCGCAACTATGGCTGCAAGGGAAGAAGCACGAGGAGCAGGATTCGGAGACCTCAGCCTTTTCGTAACAGTCACAGCACCAGACGAGTCACTACTTGATGATGCTAGAACCGACATTAAGTCAAGGGCTTCTCAGTCCAAGATTAACCTTCGTGAAGCAACCTGCTCACAAGCAGCGATCTTCTATGCAGGTCTATCTGCAGGTATAAACCCATCACACAAGATAAATAAAGGCTTTTTCTAGGCCACAAGGCCCACAAACATCAAGTATTGAGCCATTCACAGCACAGTAATAGTGCGGTACACTATATAAAAGCGGAACTAAGGTTGGCGGGCGAGTGAAAAACGGATTCTTTGGAACAGAAACCTCTGACGAAGAGTACACAAGCGACGAAGCTTGGCCTACCCAAAAACTTGAGCCAACTCCAGCAATTGAAGTTGGACAATTATTTCCACCATTACCAGACGACTCCTCAAAACTTGAAGCACCAGACGAAGTCACCAGAGCACCCGTAGACCAAGGCTTAGGCGATGACTCCGTAGCTCCACAATGGGGTTGGAGAGAACAAAACTCTGGCAGAGTGGGCCACATTGACGCCGGCACAAAACTATCTGCGCCTACAACTCAAGCCTGCGGGCTATTTCCATTTGTAGCTGGATCAGGTTCACCAAAGATCGGGGTGCCAGTTGGCGTTCACCTAATGAACCGAGAGATCGTGTGTATGGATCCATTCCGTTGGGTGCAACACGGCATGGTAACCAACCCAGGTATCTTTATGGTTGCCCAACCCGGTTGTGGCAAATCAGCCTTAGTCAAACGACTAATCACGGGAATGAGCGGCTTTGGTGCTGTGCCCATTGTCTTGGGAGATGTTAAACCTGACTATCCGGGAGTGATTGAAGCTTTAGGCGGACAAGTAATACGTATGGGTCGTGGGCTCGACGTTATTAACCCGTTAGATGCAGGCCCAATTAAGGCAGCCTCTAACCGGCTACGTGAAGCTGGATTTACAGAGAAGGCAAACGAGCTTGAAGCTGATGCCTATGGACGTAGGCTCGCTCTACTAGTAGCGATCTGCCAGGTTGGCCGTAACGGTATACCGGTTACACCTGGTGAAGAAGTGATGCTTGCGGCTTCTATCCGCTACCTAGACGGCCAAGATATTGAATCTCCAACAGTTCAAGACGTTCTGGATCTGTTACGTGACGCACCAGACTCTGTAGTTGCTGCAGCCGAAGCGAGTGACAGTGCTGAATTTGACTCGGAGTCGAAAGAGCTTAGACAAACACTTTCATTACTACTTACAGGAACATTTAAGGGCGTATTCGACGGTCCAACATCTAACCCAATTGATCTTGATGCTCCAGCAATTGAGATTGATATTTCTGCGCTAGCAAGATCTGGAGAAGAAAATATTATTTCATCTGCCATGCTCGCAGTATGGGCATATGGTTTTGGAGTAGTCGATGCACAAATGGCTTTGAGCGAAGCTGGACTTGAACCAGCCAGAGATTACATCGCAGTGCTTGATGAGCTATGGCGAGCACTCCGAGGAGCCCCAGGGCTTGTAGACCGTGCAGATGCTTTGACTAGAGTTAACCGATCACGGGGAATGGCACAGGTTATGGTCACTCATTCGCTCGACGATCTTGAAGCACTCCCAACAGAACAAGACCGCGCCAAAGCTAGAGGGCTGATTGAACGATCCGGAACTGTAATCTTGGGTGGCATGTCACCTAGAGAAGCTCAAGGTATATCCCAGGTAATGTCTCTCAGTACTAAAGAACAGAGCCTGTTAACCTCGTGGCAATCGCCTTCGTCTTGGGCTGGAAACGAGGCCCATCCAGGTCGTGGCCGATTTATGATCAAAACAGGCGCAAAAACTGGACTACCAATCCAAGTAGTCTTGTTACCAATAGAAGAAGAGTTATACAATACTGACCGAATTGCAGGAGTTGACCGATGATTAAGTTCAAAAAGCACCCTGCTCGGAGTGCTCGAATTATGGCGGGCTGGCTGACGGCTTCCATCACAGTTATCACTACTGCCGCTGTGCTTGAAGACTCAGTAGAAAAAGTCGACTACTCAACAGCGCTGATTCCTCAACAAGTAGCTTCACAAGGAAATGAACTTGACCTAAGCGGTTCGGCTACACCGGCAGATGCTCCTCCTGCGTCCGATGGTGCTAGCTCATCTGTAGTTACAAACGCTCCAGCAGCTCCGTCGGCTTCGGTTGAACAAGGCGAGACACCGGCTACTCAAGCAACCCAGACTGAGCAATCTACAGCGACAACCCCTCCCACAACAGCAGCCAAGAGTAAGGCTCGCAGCAGCAGGGCAAGCTAAATGGGAACAACTACGATTTCCTTTGCAGCGATGGGTACCGATGTAGATGTTGTGGTTACAGCTGAGACTGAATCTGAAGCTGCAGTGGCGTATGCAAAGAAGCGTATCGAATCATTAGAGAACCTCTGGTCTCGGTTTATTGATGACTCTGAGGTTTCACGCCTCAATAAGAACCTTGGTCAAATAGTAGTAGTCAGGAATGAAACTCTAGAGCTAGCAAAGCTCGCTCTAGCTGCAATGGAAGCAACCGATGGCGTCTTTAATCCATTCGTACGTACCGACCTGGCCGGGTATGACCAAAGCTTCGCCGACATAGAAGACGGCCAAACACCGATACTGGTTTCGGCAGAAGGCAATTTAGAGATCAATACAGAGCTGAGTTCTCTACAGCTAACCGAGGGCCAAATTGACTTTGGAGGTATTGGTAAAGGATTTGCAGCTGACTTGGTTGCCGAAGAGCTCCAACAGTTCTCACCCACGCAGGTAATTGTCAATATCGGTGGAGATTTGAGGGTCGTTACAAGCGACACAGGATCGAGTACCCCAATCGAGCTTGACCTGGGCCAAGAGACAATAGCGGTAGCTATGAAGCAGGGTGCCGTTGCTACTTCCTCGACTTTGAAACGAAGGTGGACGAGCACCACAGGCGAAGTTAGTCACCTTCGTGATCCCAAAACTGGGGGAGAACTAGCGAACAACATTGAATCTGTCAGCGTGCTTTCAGATAACGCAGTGAAAGCCGAAATTATAGTCAAGCTATGCCTTGCAAAAGGCCCTGAAGGCCTAGATTCAATCGCTTTAGGCTATGGCTGCTCGGGAGCTGCCCTTAGTGCTGGCAAGATCATAACCTTCGGCCAACTGGCAGACTTTCAAACTCATACAAACACCTAGGCTCCTAGACAAGCTACTATTGACGAGGTGTTGGCACAGTTGTCACGACTTGAATTTAGTGACCAGGTTTGGTGGTTCACGGTAAGAACAACGGGCATTGTCTCAATGTTTACCTTAGCTGCAATGCTGATAACTGGGATGCTGACTTCTTCACGCCTTCTGGGTAGAAAACCTTCGTACCCGTGGCTCGAAGATCTTCACAAGTTTCTAAGCTCAACAACACTTGCTCTGTTAATCGCTCATCTACTTGGTCTTTACCTAGACGACTTCGTTGCCTTTAGCGAGCTTCAGACCTTGGCTCCGTTCCTCGCAGACTTTGAAGACAGCTTTCTGTCTGAGGAAGTCATCTGGTTGACACTCGGGTCGATCGCTTTCTGGCTAGCAATCCTTGTCGATTTAAGTTCTAGAATAAAGCGCAAATTGCCGAAGAAACTCTGGCATTCAATTCATCTGAGTGCATTTGCGATATTTATCTTAGGTGGCCTACACGCATGGAATCTGGGGAGCGATGTAGACAATCGATTCCTGCTGGTAGCAGCGGGAGGCGTTGCAACAGTCGTGGTTATGGTGCTAACAGGCCGCTTACGCCAAAAGTTTGCGGGTTAGGCTCCGCCGAAAGTTAATTGGTTAGGCTCCGCCGAAAGCTTCCCATACGACAAGTACGAGAGTTGGAGCAAGAAGGATCAGAACCACTCCGCCAAGAACCCAGAAGATTCCATTCGAGCTTGACTTCGCTCCAGCTATGTCTCCTGTCGCTCGAGCAAACATAATGCGGATAGCCAGAATAATCATTGCGATAACGGCAACCGCAAGTCCAACTGGAAACAGAATGTCATCAATAATTGTCGTAGCGATTGTCTCTAGATCGATATCGCCAGAGCTTGCATCACGAGGTGATAGTTCTTGAAGTAGCTCTGTTTCTCGGCTTTGTAGGATCATTTTCCGCTCCTTTATGATTCCTCTTTGATTATAGCGGGATCATCAGTCGGAGGAACTTTTTCAAGATCTATTCGTCTAGGACCGCTGTTTGTTACGCTTAGAGTCCTGTGATTCTGTCAAAGACCTCAAACCGAACGAGATTGTCGCTTCTAGTGATACTAGGAGTTTCAGTCTTCCTAGCTGGCTGCGCTGGCAGACCGACTGTGGATGCTCTAACCTCCAGTATTCAGAGCTCAGCCAACACAGTAGAGGGCGGCGAAATTACGCCAGAAATAGCACGCTGCATCGCTGAAGGACTCTTGGCAACCGATCTTTCTGACACAACTCTTGACGGGCTGGCAGAAGACTTCAACAACGCTGAGGTTCTAACTCCAGAAATAGAACTAACAAACGAATTAATTATCGAATTAAGATCTAGTTGTGCAACTACGCCAACTCAGTAACTTCGATCATTAGCTCTAGGGTGCAAGATTCGACACCGCCACCGAGTAGACCTTGACGGAATGCTGTTTGACGCTGGTTGGAAGAACCGTGTGTCCAGTCATGAGGATCGACTTCGCCCGTGCGTGCTTCTTGGATTCGATCATCACCGACAGCTGCAGCCGCTGCTAAGCCTTCTTCGATATCATTAGGTTCGATAATCGGCAGACCGGTGGAAGGGACTGTGCGGTCTTGAGCAGAATTTGCCCAAACACCCGCATAACAGTCAGCTTGGAGTTCTTGAAGCACCTGGAGCGGGTTAGAGTTTTCCGGTTGTTGTGACTGCAAAGTTCTGATGCGATCGGCGTCTCCCGAGATAGTAGAAATATGGTGGCCTACCTCATGAGCTACTACATAGGCCTGCGCAAAGTCGCCTGGCGCTCCAAAGTTTCGGCCTGCAAGGTCGTCAAAGAAGCCGAGATCGATGTAGACCTGTTGATCTTGGGGGGCAGGGCAGTAGAAAGGGCCGACAGCGCTTGAAGCCGTGCCACAACCGTTCGTCGATACTGATCCAGTAAATAGGTTAAGGAATGCTGGCTCGTATGCCACCCCAAAGTCGGCGAACTCGGTTTCCCAGGTTTCGTTGAGATCACCCATTAGAAAACACATAAAGGCTTGAGTCTCGCCTTCATCGCAGACATCAGCGTCAGTGATCTCGCTCGCAGCACCTCCGCCTGAGGTTACGCCCGAGAGGTCGGTTCCTAGGAATAGACTGAGAAGGAGTACTAGAATTCCTCCACCACCCGCAACTGCAGCGCCAGCTGGACCCTTACGCCGCACGTATTGACGGCCCTTGTTAACTCCCGATGCATCAAATCTCACCATGGAAATAATCTACCAAACATTATGTATTCGGCTCCACTGAAAGTGAAGAACGCTTTAGAACGCTACGAAAGCTGATGCAAAGACCAAACTTACAATGGTCATGACCTTGATCAAGATATTCATCGCTGGACCAGAAGTGTCCTTAAACGGATCTCCCACTGTGTCACCTACGACGGCAGCTTTGTGAGAGTCAGATCCCTTGCCGCCGTGAGCGCCAGTCTCGATGTATTTCTTAGCATTATCCCATGCACCACCAGCGTTAGCCATGAAGATTGCTAGGGCAAATCCTGTTACTAGGGCACCAGCTAGGAAACCACCAAGTGCATCAACTGATATGAAACCGATTACTAGGGGAACGACTATAGCAATACCACCCGGAATGATCATTTCTTTCAGTGAAGCATTAGTTGAGATCGCAACGCACTTAGCAGAATCTGGATTGACACCAGGCTTACCTTCTCTTAGACCTGGGATCTCAGCAAACTGACGACGAACTTCGACGATCATCTTGCTGGCAGCTCGACCAACAGCATCGATAGTTAGAGATGCAAACAAGAATGGCAGCATGGCGCCTAAGAACAGCCCAACAAATACTGGAACTCGTCCGATATCTAGCGATAAGGCTTGTTCTCCACCAGAAGCTTCAAGGATTGCGAACTCGAACGATTTGAACAGTGCCAAAGCGGTTAGAGCAGCAGAACCAACAGCGAAGCCCTTTGCTACAGCTGCGGTTGTGTTACCTAGCGAATCTAGAGCGTCTGTAACTTCACGAACTTTCGGATCTAGTTCGGCCATTTCGGCAATTCCACCAGCGTTGTCGGCAATTGGACCGTAAGCGTCAACCGAAACGACTACACCGGTAGTTGCGAGCATTCCGATTGCCGCAACAGCAATTCCGTAAATGCCACCAAAGGCTTCAATTCGATCTGGATCAATCGAAGCTGAAAGCTCAGTTAACCCTGCTTCGTTAATCGCCACTGAGCCACCCCAGAAGGCAACACCTATGCCAATTAGAAGAAGAATTACAGAAGCGCCGACCGAGATCATACCGACAGAAATACCTTTAAGGACAGTTGTCGCTGGCCCTGTCTCTGTGTCTCTGGCGATCGCCTTTACTGGACCGAAGTGGTCAGAGGTGTAGTACTCGGCAGTCTTTCCAAGTAGGTAGCCAACTAGCAGACCACCGATTACAGAAGCAGCCAGGCCGAGCTGATTATCGAAGATTGCTGAATCTTCAAACAGCCATAGAGCAAGACCGATAGTTCCAACAATTGTGATTGCCATCGCTACGTTGGTTCCCATGTGAAGGGCTCGAGAAAGCGCCTTTGAATCTGTGGAGCTGCCGCCTCTAACGAAGAACGAACCAATGATCGAGGCAATCATGCCGATAAATGCGACACCCATTGGGAAGACTAAGAGTGGCAAGAAACCATTCTCTGTGGCCTGTTCAGGAAGAATTGATAGCGAGAAGGCAGTTAAAGCAACAGGAGCAATAATCGATCCAGCGTAACTTTCAAATAGGTCTGCTCCCATACCGGCGACGTCACCAACGTTGTCACCTACGTTGTCAGCAATAGTTGCTGGGTTACGAGGGTCGTCTTCAGGAATTCCTGCTTCAACCTTACCTACAAGGTCAGCACCAACATCTGCTGCTTTGGTAAAGATACCGCCACCAACACGTGAGAATAGGGCAATAGAACTTGCACCTAGACCAAATGAAGTAATTACTTCAAATGCATCATCTATTTCTAGGACATTAACAAAGACGATATAGACGCCCATCAGCCCGGCTAGTGCGAGGCCAGCAACGGAGAAGCCCATAACGGCTCCACCACGGAAAGCTATTGGAAGCGCCTTGGCTGGACCTTCTTTAGCAGCCTCAGTGGTTCTAGCATTTGCCATGGTGGCAACGGTCATGCCCACATAACCGGCGAGACCTGACAAGACAGCACCAAGCACATAAGAGAGAGCAGCAAATGGCTGTATAAACACGCCAATCAAGACTGCTAGGACGACCACAAACGCTGTGACCCAAGTGTACTCTTGCTTTAGGAAAGCCTTAGCGCCATTTTGAATCTCGGTCATTAGGAAGACCATGCGCTCGTTTCCGGGGCTGGCCTTCTTAACATCTAAGTAATAGAAGACTGCGATAACGAGTCCAGCTACAGCTGAGAGAAGAGCATAATAAGGTATTGCTTCCACTGATTTCTCCGTTTAATGATTAGGGTCAATTTAACTAACAGTGATGGTAGCGGAAAATTAGAGCTAAACGGCCAGGATCATCCGATTTAGGCCTTCCAGAAAAGTTCAAGTAGCTTCACTAAGTCAGCTAGATCCTTTGCACCACAGGTCTCTCTGATGCTGTGCATCGCAAGCTGGGGAACACCGATGTCGACCGTTTCTATTGCTAGAGATTGAGCCAGAACTGGCCCAATTGTAGATCCACAAGGAATATGGTTTGGGTGTGAATAGGGCTGGAGGCTGATTTCATTCTCTAATATCTCCCGTAGCTGACGCTCGCCGGTCAGAGAAGTGGCATACCTTTGATTAGCGTTGCTCTTAAGTGCAACTCCCTGATTCATTACTATTTCATGGCCCGGTTCGTGAGCTCCCTGGTGAGAAGGGTGAGTTGCGTGAGCACAATCGACGCTCAAGGCCAGCGATAGATCGGCTGATCCCAGCGCATTCACATTAGGAAGAGTTCTAGGAAGAAGGTTTTTTAGCAGCGCACCAGCAGCTCCGCGATTACTGCCAGAACCGACTTCTTCATGATCAAAGACACTAAGCATCGGGACAAACTCAGATCCAGTCGAGTCGACTGAGCGCAACGCTAGCAACCCAGCAAAGGTCGATACCAGATTGTCTATTCTGGCTGAAGATAAATAGCCTGATTCTGGGTCGCCGAAGACTGTTGGCGGATTCAAATCATAGAGACTAAGGTCCCAAGCCAATATCTGGTCTGGCTGGGCATCACAGTAAGTGGTAATCAGTTCGATGAAATCACTATCCCCGATTAGAACTGGTGAAAGATCTTTACTTGGATCTAGTTTCAACCCATTTGAGTTGACCGCTCGATCTAAATGGACTGCTAACTGAGGGATCTTACAAACTGGTTTAGCAATGTTTATTGTGCGCAGCTCTGGAGCAGTGGCGCCTTGAACGATAACTTGCCCTGCGATTCCTAGATCTCGATCTAGCCAAGAGTTCCAAAGGGGGGAGCCATAGATTTCGACTCCCAGTGTTGTGAGCCCTGCTCCAAAGCGTTCTGGTTTAGGACGGATCTTGAACCCTGGTGAGTCTGAGTGTGTGCCAACAACCCTTAGGTTCGAGGCAGCTCTATTCTGAATCCAGGCAACGATGGTGCCACCATCTCGATAATAGTAAGGTCCATCTGGACAGACTTCCGTGTCGAGATCAACAGGTTCGAAACCGATGATTTCTAGCTCTTCAGCCACAGTGGTTGCAGCATGAACAGAGGTCGGACTCTTTTCAATCAGAGCGGCAATATCAGAAACGGCGGCGGACACATTGCCAAGTTTAGGGGCTTGTGTACCTTATTCAGCCTTCTCAGCGATTAAGCCTTCTAGCTGAAGGCGGTACAGAGATGTACAAACTCGGAACGCTGGTTCTTGCGTTTCATAAACAATCTGCTCGACTGAGTTGTGTCCATTGACACGAGACAAGTATTTCCATTCGTCCGCTGTGATGTTTCTGCTTGGTTGAGCATCAGGCAACAGTCCATTAACTTCAAACACTGCATCGACACCGGGAATTGCGGAAGCAATCTTTTTCCAGATACCTAGTCGATACTTTGCTTTGGCCACAAAAGAGTTTGCGTCAGCTGCCAGCGAGGAGCCAAGCTTATGCACACGATCTGGTTGAATCTGGAAATCGGACTCAGATGGAACTAACAGTTCCAGAAGGCCTGCCAAGTTGTACTCATCCAGCACCAGTCGAAGCCTTTGCTCAGAGCTCGGGTATTCTTTGATCAGCTGATCAATCACACTTGTTTGATCCTCAGAGTAGAAGCGATCATCAATCTCGTTGAGTGATCCAACTTCAGCATTGAAAAGGGTCTTTGTGAGGCTTGGACTACTGTCAGTTCTAACCAGGTAAATCGAACCCGCTTCGAACCAGATCTCATTAGTACCAATCTGAATAAGGCCAGTCTTCGATGTCGCAGAAAGAGACTCAATGATCTGATCTAAAGGCCATTCGCCTAGATTTCCGCCGATGGTTTGTTGCACTGTCTCTGTACTCATATATCAGTCTTCGGCACACTTAAAGCTCCGATTCAGTCAAAAGTCTAAAACTTCTGTCCAACATTAGAAAAATCGTTAAACCTGGCCCTAAAGCTGTCGATATGGGTTAAGTACCCCAAGCAGAAGGTTGAATCCAAATGAACGAATGGCTTAGACCAATCGAGGGCATGGACTTCAGAAAGAAGATGCTCTTAATCACATTGTTGCCACTAGTGGGCGCCCTTGCGATCGTAATACAAGCGGTGGTCTTCGGGTCATCACTACCAATAGTGGGCATAGCTGTACTTCTACTTTGCCTGCTCCTAGCCTTTCAGATTGGTAACGCTGAAGCCAAAGCGATGCGTGCAGTGGAGACAAGCGCTCAGTCAATCGCAAGCGGCCAAGATTATCGTCAAATCCAGGGATACGGAAAGAACACTCCAATCGGTAAGACAATCACACAAATCCGAGAAAACGCTACCAATGATCATCAACGTAACCGCGCTGCGATCAAGCAGGGTATTCAAGAGATCGTAGTTAACCTTGCCCGCCGTAACCAAACACTCGTTGATCGCCAAGTCGAAGTACTTGACGCTCTCGAAAGTTCTGAAGAAAACCCAGACACACTGGAACAACTATTCGTAGTCGACCACTTAGCAACTCGTATGCGTCGAAACTCAGAAAGTCTTCTTGTATTGGCCGATGCCGAAGCTCCAAAACGTCGAGGCGCACCAGTACTTGTATCTGACGTATTACGTGTAGCTGCTGGTGAAGTCGAGAACTACCAGAACCTTTCAGTCACAACTGAAAAAGACTCATACGTTTCTGCAAACGCTGCGGTCGATCTAGCTCACCTTCTAGCCGAGCTAATCGAGAACGCTACAAATTTCTCACCTCCAAACAAGTCAGTCGAGGTAACCGGGAAGTTCACTATTGACGACGACTATGTAATTAATGTGATTGACCACGGAACAGGAATGTCGGCGAACCAGCTAGAGCTATCTAACGACATTCTAGAAAACCCACCAGAACTTGACCTCGGTCTTAGTCGTTCACTTGGTTTCCGAGTAATCGGTCGCCTAGCTCAACGACTTGGAATGAAGGCAACTCTACACACGACACCAGGCTCTGGTGTGTCTGCGGTAGTTCGTATTCCTAAATACCTACTAGTTGATGCAGACGGAAACAGCAACGCTCCAGCAGAAGCTGGCGCAGGTCTCACTGCTCCGGCTCCAGCACCTCGTTCAGACAACCAAGACCCGACAGATCGAGCGGCGATCAAGTCAGACACAACAGCGACGCTATCAGCTCTTAAGAGTCTAGAAGGCGGCACACTTGCTGGCTCCTCAGATCGAAAAGACACTGCTGCAAAAAAGGCGAAAGTCGCTAAGGGTGGAGAGAAGCTATCTGCTCGTCGAGGAAAATCTAAAGAGGACGAAGCTATTTCAAAGCCAGCGAACACTAAGCCTGCTGCAAAAGAATCTCAGCCAACTAAACAAGCTCCCAAGGGTAAAGCAAAGCCAACCAAACAAGCCCCTAAGACAGCGCCAAAGAGCGCAAAGCCAACTGAAACTGTTGAGGCTCCAGCTAAGAGGCCAGAAAAGCTTGCCGATGCTGTACCGAGCGGTGAAGCCTTTGAAAAGGGCTTAGATGATCTACGAGCACCAGAGGGTGAAGAACCAGTCAAGCTAACAAAGCGTAAGCGTGGCAATTCTGCACCGACTAGTGAAGGTAGAGCAATTCCTGAAGGTAAAACTGCTGCTAAAGCAAGCGGCCGTAAGCCTGAAGAAATCCGACTAATGCTGTCTCGATATCGCGACGGTATTAAAGGAAGCGAAGATGAAACTAATGGAGGATCATAGCTAATGACAACAACGTTGAGTGAAGAAGCAACAAATCTGAACTGGCTGGTTAACAGCTTTGTTTCTCAGACACCGGGTGTAGATGAAGCCGTAGTAGTTTCATCTGACGGTTTGCCTCTGGCAAAGTCTGAAGGACTAGACAGAGATGCGACCGACCGATTTGCAGCAGTATCGTCAGGACTTATTGGTCTTGCATACGGCGCAGCCGGACGTTTCGGTGGCGGAGCAGTTACCGAGGTAATTGTTGAAATGGAAAACGCATTCCTTTTCGTAACCGGCGTATCTGACGGATCACTACTTGCTGTAATGGCGCAGAGTGACTCTGATGTAGGCCTAGTTGCATACGAGATGGCAGTGCTAGTTGAAAAAGCTGGCGAGACCCTTACCCCAGAACTTCGAGCAGAACTACAGGCGGCTATTACGCAATGAGCGGATCAGGATTTCGAGTACCACCCTATGCGATGACAGGTGGCAGAACTCGATCGGAGGTGGAACTTACGATCGAGCAGATGCTAACTGTAACTGACAGCGGCAAACAGGCAAAATTGTCTCATGAATCAGCACGAATCGCTGAGCTCTGCTCTTCACCGCTTTCAGTTGCTGAGATTTCAGCGCACTTGAAGGTACCACTTCAAGTAGCAAAGATATTGGCCGGCGACATGGTTGCTGCAAAGCACCTAAGTGCTGGCGAAACTGCCGGTGGAGCAGGCGCACAAGACAAACGACCAGATATTCAACTACTCAACCGAGTCCTTGACGGACTCCAGAGCTTATAAGGGACATGCAATGAGTGGACCAATACCAGTAAAAATTGTTGTTGCCGGAGGATTCGCAGTTGGCAAGACCACATTTGTGGGCGCTATCTCCGACATCGAACCGCTAACCACCGAAGCTAACATGACCAAAGCTTCCGAAGAAGTTGATGACCTGGGCGACGCTACTTCTAAGAAGGGCACCACCGTGGCTATGGACTTCGGTCGAGTATCGCTAGGCGATGACCTTGTACTTTATGTATTCGGAACACCAGGCCAAGACCGCTTCCATTTCATGTGGGACGAGCTTGTTCGTGGTGCGATCGGTGCAGTTGTACTAGTTGACTCAAATCGACTTGAAGCATGTTTCCCAGCCATCGACTACATGGAAGGCAAAGGCATCCCATTCGTAGTCGGACTAAACGCTTTCGATGATGTATTGAGTCACTCTCCAAACGATGTCCGAGATGCTTTGGATATCTCAGAAGAGATACCAATTCTTATCACAGACGCCCGTGACCGTGATGCAGTTAAAGAAACCATGATTGACTTGGTTCGCTACGCAATCGCTCGAAGCGGAGCTCCTGTTTAAGCGACCACTTCTAGTGTTTGTAACGCAGGCTTGTCTGTAAACTTACATACCATTCGGATGGCAGTAATTTCTGCTGTTCGATAACTGGCCACTCGTTTTGACCATGGGTCGACTCTAGTTCGCTCGTCTCCAAACTTGAAAAAAGTCGTCATTGGACCTTCCTGCTGATAGCAATCGGCACCCGATACAGTTTCACTTCCGGTCTTCAACGCAACTTCATAATTTTCCATTGTCTTGTTCCTTTCTGCTTTGGTTTTCATTCTGTCATTAGCATATGACATCGGGTCTGTGAGTTGCTAGAGGCATAACCCTGTGGATTGTAAAAGTTATCCCCAGAAGTTCCCGAATAGTGGGCGATGAATTGACAAATTGGGGCCTCATCTGGACTCTCAGCAGCTAAAGTTAAGCTGACTCACAGGAGAATATTTATAGTTATGGATCAAAGTAGATCAGACTCTCGCAGGACTAAAATTGTTGCAACCATAGGACCCGCAAGCATCGACCCAGCAGTAATGAAATCAATGTTGGAAGCCGGCATGGACGTCGCAAGACTTAACTTGTCGCACGGCGCATTGGAAGAACACCTCGAACGGATGAAGCAGCTTCGAGCAGTTGCTGAGCAAGTAGGAAAGCCTCTTGGGATTATGGCCGACCTGCCGGGCCCTAAAGTGCGCCTCGGCATGTTTGAGGAACCTGTAGAT
>CALJAE010000073.1 GCA_938028175.1 uncultured Acidimicrobiales bacterium | reverse complement strand
GCTGCACCAGAGACAACTTCAAAAGTTGTGTCCAAGTCGATATCGTCTGCCGGTGGTAGATCAAGCTACCGTGGCCTTGTACGAGTAGAAGACGGAGCCTATGGCTGTAAGAGTCACGTTCAGTGTGACGCTCTTATTTTAGATGATGAATCTGTTAGCGATACTTACCCTTATATGGAGATTGGTCCTAAGGACGCCGAGATCGGCCACGAAGCAACAGTTTCAAAAGTTGCCGACGACCAAATGTATTACTTGATGAGTCGAGGCTTAAGTGAGTCACAGGCTCTATCGATGGTAGTCAACGGATTTATCGAGCCGATCACCAGAACACTGCCAATGGAATACGCCGTTGAGTGGAGCCGTCTGATTGAACTTCAGATGGAAGGCTCAGTCGGCTAAAACTAGAATCGACTTGCGTCATCCTGACTTTTGTTTTCTGTCATCCTGACTTTTGTTTTCTGTCATCCTGACTTTTGTTTTCTGTCATCCTGACGAAAGTCAGGATCTCCGAGCGAAGCCTGAAAACTAGAAGAACCCTGGTTGCTCGAGCACCAGGGTTCTATCCAGATAACTTGCATCCTGAATTCTTTCAAGATGTCATCCTGAGCGGAAACTCGCAGAGTTCCTTGACTCAGGATTTAGCTGTGAGTCGTCATCCTGAGCTTGACTCAGGATCTAAACCGGATCTATTCGGTTGCTTCTTCAGCAGCTTCTGCAGCACCTTCGGCAGCTTCTTCAGCAGCATCTTCTGCGCCACCCATAGCTCCACCTACAGCGTCTTTGATCTTGTCATCGATGTCGCCTGGAAGATCTGGAACTTTGTCCATCATGCCTTCTGCAGCATCTTTGATTTTGTCGGCTCCTGGAATATTATCCATGATTCCCATTTGTATTCTCCTTATATAAGAGCTCAAACAGGATCTGCTTGAGCGTTTACACAATAGCAACAAATCGTTGTTCGGGTCGGGTATTTGTAATCTGGAGCAATAATCTCGCGACTTCGCCGGTTATTCTGAAGATATGCCAATGCGATCAGACTGTAAGCACTATCAGACACGCACATATCCAAGTGGTGACACTGTACGCAAATGTGCTGTCGACAACGCTCCAGAAGCCCCGTGGCGCTGTCCAGATGATTGCGCCTTGTTCGAACCCAGACTCGCCGACGTTAACTGGCGACACGGATCTTTAGTTACTCCGGCCACTCCAGATGAGCCAGAAAGTGTCGGCCAGGGCGAAGGTGTAGCCGAGCTTCTAGATTCTGCCGAAGACATTATTAACTCGGTAGCAGAAGAAATAGATGCCGAGATTCCGACCCAAGCCGAAGCAAACAAACC
The DNA here is from genome assembly GCA_938028175.1 of uncultured Acidimicrobiales bacterium. Classification (GTDB taxonomy): domain Bacteria; phylum Actinomycetota; class Acidimicrobiia; order Acidimicrobiales; family SZUA-35; genus JAHDDW01. The sequence continues at coordinate 3,599 of CALJAE010000073.1, read as the reverse complement.
AAAACGTCGCTGGTGGTGGCCCTTTAAGCGTTAGATCCCTATAGATTAAAGCCTGTGGTTACAGGCCTTATAGAAAAAATTGAGTCTCTTGAGTGGGCGTCCAAGCGTGGCGATGCTGTTTCGGCTGCTAAGTCGTTTGGTTTGCCAGATGCGACCGAAGAGCTATGGAGATATACCGACTTTGAAGGTGTTGCCTTTGATGCCTTACAGCTAGCTTCTGAGAAGCCTGCTGTTGTTGAGGCTTCGTCAGATCTTGTTGTAGTTGACGGTTGGCTAATTTCAGAAACCGAGCAGGGTTCTGGCTTTAGTGTCCAGCTACAAGAACCAGAAGGCCCTAACCTAGATTTCTTCTCAGCGACATCTGTGGCGCTTTGTCCACATCAAATTCAGATCGATATTACAGACAGTGCCGATGTTTCCGTTTCTGTAATCACAACTGAGGGTATAGTGTCTGCCCCACAGATTCAGATCAATGTCGCAGACGGAGTGGTTGCGAGCGTATCGATCGCCGTTGAATCAGCGGCTGACGCTATGTGTCTGCCAAGGGTAGTAATGAGCGCAGGTGCTCGAGCTAACGGAAATGTAGCTATTGCTTCACAAGGTAAGGGTTCGTCTATTGTTGGGCAGATTCACGTAACTGCAGAGTCGCAGGCAATGGGCGTGGTTGAAGTTGTTGGGGGAGACACCGAGCTTTCAAGGTTCGCAACAGTTGCACACTTGTCAGGCCGAGGTGCCAGTCTAAAAATGGTGTCGCCAAGCTACCTAACCGGTACACAATCGAGCGATCACCGTGTCCTTGTACATCACGAAGCTAAAGACACAACGAGTGATCTGCTGTTCCGTAACGTTATCGATGGTCAATCAAAGTCAATCTATTCTGGCGTGGTCAAGATCCACGAATCTGGTGCTGGCACTAACGCCGTGCAAGAGAACAGAACGCTTTCTTTGTCTGATGATGCTTGGGCACATTCGGTTCCGAATCTAGAGATCGAGAATAATGAGGTTGCTTGCAGTCATGCATCAACTGTTTCACCGGTTGACTATGACCAGCAGTTCTATCTGCAGTCTCGTGGGCTAAGCCCCGAAGTTGCCGATGAGGCTATTGTGCGTGGCTTCTTGGCCGATGTTATTTCGAAGCTCAGTAACCCTATGGCACAGTCTCGTGTGCAAGAAATTGTTGATCATCAACTCGGAGGGCAAGGCTAATGAAAGTTCAAGTTTGTCCAATAGCTGATCTAGAAGACGGCGCATCAAAGCGAATCGATTTAGAAGATCCAGAGCTTCGCCTGGCTGTGGTTCGGATTTCTGAGACCGAAGCAAAGGTCGTTAACGACCAATGTTCTCATGCAGATTTCTCATTGGCCGAAGGTCTTTGCGACTTAGATGAGATGACAATCGAGTGTAGTAAGCACGGTGCTTTGTTCTCTCTGCTCGATGGCACTCCGCAAAGTCTTCCCGCTACGAAGCCTGTTGCTTGTTACAAGACCGAGGTCGTTGATGGCATGGTAGAGATCGAGATTTAGGCCGCCGGCACTATTCGATTGGGCATTTTGATCCTGTAGCGCTGCCGAGTGTGTGCTGTACACTTTAAGGTATGGCGGATGCAAAGAAGTACAGTTTGAGAGAGAGCCAATCCATCGGCGATTTGGCGTTTGACAATTTTTCGTTTTCTGGATCAGATGGGATAATGTTGAGTACCAATACGTACTTGACACTCGGTATTGCAGCAGTATTTCTTTCAGAAGGGGAGTCTGTTCTAGCGACAGGCGTTTTAGCAGCTTCAAATATCGCATCATTGAACTATTCTGTTTATGCGGACCAGCTTGTTAGAAACAAGTTTGAAGCAGCCGGTATTGAGCTTGACTCAGATGAACCTAGCTACGTGCGAGCTAGGTTTACTGCAGCTGACAGCATCGAAGATTTACGAGAGTCTCTTATTGGCTTCAACGCTGACGACCCGGTTTTGATTGGCGGTCGGGCAACTACGGTAGGGGAGCTTGTAACCCAGACTTACGACGCACCGGATCTAGTTCCTAGAACTATCGGTCCAGCGATGATGTGGAGATTGTTTGAGAAGATGATCTCCGTAGCTAAAGAGATAGCGGCTGAGTTTAAGGCGGCTAAGACAGCTGTTCAGAAGTCTTTCAAAGCAATCAATGGACCGCAAGATAAGGTCAGAGGTCAGGGTAGAGGGCTTTAAGGGTTTTCTAAGTTCCTAGCAGTGGCCAGGTACGTGTCTGTGTAGGCTGAAGCCTTATGTCTCACCTAGTTATTTCTGATCTAGTAATTGAAGTCGAAGGTAAACGAATCATCGATGGTTTGTCGCTCACCGTTAACGCTGGCGAGATACACGCATTAATGGGTCCTAATGGAACTGGCAAGTCTTCGCTTTCTTATGCCCTTATGGGCAAACGTGGCTACAAAGTACTTTCTGGTTCTGTGACTATGGGTGGCGAAGATGTGTTGGCTATGTCAACGTCAGAGCGTGCTCAGGCTGGAATGTTCTTGGCGATGCAGTATCCAACACAGGTGCCGGGAGTTGACCTTTCGCAATTACTAACTCATGCCACCGGTAGTTCGGTAACAGACGACGATCTAGCAGATGAAGCTAAAGGTCTCGGTCATGATGCGAGCTTGTTAAGCCGTGGGCTAAACGTTGACCTTAGTGGTGGTGAGCAGAAGCGTTCCGAAGTTATTCAGATGGCAAAGCTCGAACCAAAGATTGCAATCTTAGATGAAATTGATTCTGGGCTAGACATTGATTCTCTCAGCGCTGTATCAAACAGAATCGCTGATCTTTCAAAAACCAGTGGCACAGCGGTTCTGGCTATTACTCACTACAACCGTCTGTTGAAAGTATTAAAGCCTGACTTTGTTCACGTCCTCGTCGGTGGCAAAATCGTCCATTCTGGCGGAGCAGATGTAGCTCAAAAACTAGAAGAAGACGGCTACACAGCGTTTGCTCCAGCGTAGTAATTCCCGCGCTTTATTCTCGTCCAGGTTCTTTACTTTGTGATCTAGATCGTGCCACGAAGACAAGTGGCCGCCATGCCACGGGATATTCTGGATTGTGGAGACAACATACGGGTTCATTCAGAAAGTTTGGTCTGGGAGTTTGTGCATTCGGGTCGATCGTATTAGCAGCGCTAGGTATCATGTCGTTCTTTGGTGCGACAGCGGCTACGGAGGAAAATTCTGTATGGTTTTTTATTCTCCTAGGTCTCTTGCTAGGACTTTCCGGCGTCGTTGCTCAGCTAATTGGTTTGCTAATCAGCCTGGTCGATGTCTTGGCTTGGAACTCCAAGTTCAAGATCTAAGAACACAACTCGACTGGTATCGATTATTGTTTCTGTTCTTGTGATGCCGGTGTACGACCTTAAAGAAGTATTTGGCCGAGATAATAATCTTCCTGCTGCAACGCGCTTGCAGTACCTGGATTACTAGATAAGTAGCTGGTTTGGCTTGGCAACCTTGATTCCCAACCCTTGTGTTTTAAATACGCTTATTTCCGCTAAACTACATTATGGCGGATTTATTACAGACTCTCGAGAATGCATCGATCACTGACGTAAAAAGCAGAGACCAGTATTTATTTGACC
>CALJAE010000072.1 GCA_938028175.1 uncultured Acidimicrobiales bacterium | reverse complement strand
CGGCCTTCGAGGGCACGGGCAAGGGTGACTTCGTCAGCGTATTCGAGGTCGCCGCCGACAGGTAATCCACTTGCCAGCCTTGTAACCTTCACTCCAAAGGGCGCCAGAACTTTGGTTGCTATGAAAGCCGCAGTCGTCTCTCCTTCGAGATTAGGGTTTGTGCAAAGCACGACTTCTTTTGTATCTTCTGCTGCCACTCGATGAGCCAGCTCAGAAATTTTGAGTTGATCGGGCCCGATGCCATCTAGCGGATTGATCACACCTAATAGAACATGGTAGAGCCCGTTATAGCCACCGGTTCGTTCTACGGCCTGAACATCTTTTGGTTCTTCCACTACACAAATTGTCATCTGATCACGATCAGAGTCGCTGCAGATGCTGCAAAGAACTTGATGTTCTCGAAGATCAATTGAACCGTCACTGTCGTCAGCCTGCTGTTTAGGTCTTCCCTCTGCAATGTTGAAGCATTTAGAGCAAAACGTTATGGCTGCTCGCATGTCTACCAAGGCATCGGCGAGTCTTTGTGTATCGGTTTCTTCAGCTTTTAAAAGATGAAACGCAATTCGTTGAGCAGACTTTGGACCTACCCCAGGTAGCTTGCCAAGTTCGTCAATCAATACTTCGACTGGCTTCGCGTAACCAGCCAACTATGCTCCCCCAGGAGTAGTGTCACCGAATGCACCACTAGTTGTTCCACTAGGGGGAGTCGGTGGACTCTCAGGCAGATCTGGCATGTCGCCGACAAGATCCGGAATGCCCAGATTGTCTATTGCTTTCATTTGTAACTCTGAAACCTGCTTGGTTGCGTCTTTCAATGCAGCCATAACTAGGTCTTCGAGCATTTCAACATCGGAGTTATCAACTACTTCAGGAGATATCTTGATTCCTTTATATTCTCCATTGCCGTCAACGGTCACGATGACTTTGTCTCCGCCGGCAGTGCCTTGCAGAGTTACCTGTGCTTGTTCTGCTTGAGCATTCATCATCTGAGATTGCATCTCTTGGGCTTGCTGAAGAATTGCTCCAAAATCCATTGAGTCTGTCATTAGATTGTGTCCTGTTCTTAGTTTCTGGTGACTACTTTAGCGTCTGGAAAGACCTGTTTAACGCGATCAAAACTAGTACCTGACGTGTCATCTGCATCTACCAGCTCTCTTAGGTCTATTTCAGACTCTTTCTGCGGTGCTGGTTTGGCGGCAACTGGTGTAGTCGGCTGACTACTTTGGGCTTTTCCCGAGGGTTGCACCCCCGAAGACGCAAACTCAACGGTGATATCTCTACCGGCCAATCGGCTCAGGCTTTGTTCTAATTCGCCCTTAACCTCTACGCAGCGACTTTCAGTAACTTCGTTCGGTGAGCTGAGCTGAATTGAACTATCGTCTGATCCGATATAGGTAGAGGTCTTGAAACGGACACGGACTTTCTGCGAAACGTCTTCTAGCGCTGACTGATAGAAAGAGTGGAGATCACCGGATCCCGCTGCGACTGGTTGAGCTTTAGATGGTTCTGGTTGTGGCGTGTCTGATTCTGCTTTAGCTGCCACCGACTCGACTACTGGAGCTTGTTTTGGTTCAGCAGGTTTTGCTTCTGCGACCGGTTGCGGTGTTGGCTTCGGTGATTCTTTAACCGGTGCCTGAGCAGGACTCTGTGTTTCGGGCGCTGTCGCTACAGGTTGGGCGGCCTGAGGGGTGCGAGTCAGCTTAAGTAGAGCAACTTCTAGGCTCACTCTTGGATCAGCGGCTTGTCTCATATCGACTAGGGCCTGGCCAAGTGTTTCAAGGGCTTCAGTCAAGTCAGCTGGCGTTGTCTGCTTGTTGATCTGTTCGATCTGGGCTTTCTCTAAATCAGTAACGTGGCTTAGCTCAACATCCATTGCCCCTAGGAAGCAATTGCGTAGGTTAGCTAGCAGCGATTCGCCAATTGTTCTTGGCTCGAGGCCATGCTCGAGACACTGCTGAACACTTACGAGTGCAGCCTGAGGGTCTTTGATAGCGACAGCTCGTAGGACCGAGTCAACCTCTTCAATTCCGGCTGGAACAGCACCTGCAGCCACAACGGTGTCTAGTGCTGTCAGGGTGTCTCTAGCAGAACCTTTCCCCTGGTTTATGGCGTACTCAACCATGTCGTCATCTACTGCCAGCCCAGCGTCCTTTGCGACATAACGAACATGTTCTGTTAAGTCTTGGGCGCCGATCAGACCAAACTTGAACCGCTGAGTTCTACTTCTAATAGTAGAAACAACTTTGTGCGGCTCTGTAGTTGCTAGGACGAACACAACGTGTTCTGGTGGCTCTTCGAGCGTTTTTAGAAGTGCGTTCTCGGCACCCGACGAGAGCATGTGGACCTCGTCGAGAATGTAAACCTTGGTTCGGCCTGGTGAACCTAAATGAACTTTGGAGATAAGGTCTCGAACGTCGTCTACTTTGTTGTTGCTGGCAGCGTCGAGCTCATGAATATCGAATGATCTGCCTTCTGTGATAGCTATACAACTGTCGCAGGTGTTACATGGCTCGGCGTCAGCCATATTCTCACAGTTGAGAGCCTTGGCCAGAATACGCGCAGTTGAAGTCTTGCCGGTTCCTCGAGGACCACTAAAAAGATAAGCATGCCCCAGTCGATTCTCGCTAATTGCGTTCTTTAGCGCATTGGTAACATGCGACTGGCCTACGATTTCGTCAAAGCGTTGTGATCGGTAGCGTCTGTATAGAGATTGATATGCACTATCAGTGTTTGACTCAGTGCTTGACTCGGCGGTTGTTTCTTTGGCCATCGGTGCTAAATCCTAGTCGGCGGATGCGACATTGGCTAACTGATTCGGTCTTTGCTTAGTCAGTGCGCCGGCTTTAATTTAGTAAGCCGAAATCACGACTTGGTAATCTTCATCCAGGCACGACCGGTTTGTCCGGGGTCAAGGCTGACTGGAGCACTATTTAACTGATT
>CALJAE010000071.1 GCA_938028175.1 uncultured Acidimicrobiales bacterium | reverse complement strand
GCTGGTTGAGTAATTTCAAATTCATGAACAGTCGCACGACAGACTGTTTGTAACAGATGTATTGGAACATCTTCTTTGTTAAATGAGGTGCGTAGGATTTCCACAACCCACTCACCGGCATCGCACTTTAGATGCGTTATTTCAGACTGAGTGGCTGGACGCGACCTGAGGGTTTCTTGCGCTCGACCAAACTCATGTCCAGCTGTCCGAAGCTCGGATTGCAGAGATGGCATGATGAACTCTCCAACATTCAGCCCGCTTTCTGCAAACAGCTCTTCTGAAAAGTAAGAGGTCGCAATTCTGACTGGCACGTCATCTGCCAAGAGCACCTTACGTCGCGCAATGACATTACTACCGGCGACTAACCCAAGTCTTTCGGCGATCTCAGCTGAGCCAGCTTCAACCCCTACGAATAACATTTCCCGACTCGGAGTGAAGCCTTGCCGTTCAACCTCGGCAAAGAATGGACTCTTTGATTCTCTATCTGTTGGATCTGTCGGAAGTGAGCGGCGAATAAGCATCGAGCTACTAGCTGTCTAACAACTCGACGACTGATCTCTGGAGTCGGACAGGGTCAAGTGGTTTGACGAACCAAGAATCGGCACCAGATTTTTTGGCAATGAACTCATCGGCTTGGCGATCTAGAAGTAACAAAATTTTGCAATCTGCGAGCCTGTCGAAGCCTTGTTCTTGACGCAGCGCCTTCGAGACTGCAAAGCCACCCATATTTTCGATCTGCATATCGAGAATGACTAAATCTGGTTCTAATTGGTCAACGGCGGCAACCACCTGCTGGCCTTTAGTCACTCTAGAAACCCCTAATTCGGAAGAGGCTACGGCTGCATCCACGCTCTTGAATACATCATCAGAGTCTGTTGCAAGTAGTACCGAGGTCACGGCCACAGATCTTACCCTAACCTCATCTAAATAGCATCAGATTCTTTAGAGAGACCCGTATTATTTGTCAGCTAACGAAGAAAGTAGCGCTAGCATCTCAAGTACTTGGCCCAGGAGGGGTGGCAATAAATGCTCGAAGTAGAGATCCAGAACGAAGACACATACACGGTGTGTCGACCAAAAGGCGAACTGGACGCATACACAGTCGGCTCTTTCAGAGACGCACTAGCTGAACTAGGAGAAGATATCTCTCTTTTGATAGATCTTTCTGATGTTCCATTCATGGATTCTGCCGGCCTAGGAGCTCTCATTGGTGGGATTCGTAAGACTCGCAGCACAAACGGTAAAGTTGCCGTCGCCTGCAACAGACCAGCTCTGACTCGACTTCTACACACCACCGGCTTTGATCGAATTGTCACAGTCACCGAAACTGTTGAAGAAGCAGTGGAGAATCTCGACGCAGACGAGAGCGAAGAAGACTCCGAGTAACGTTGGACAAAACAACATAAGGGTTCAATTGGCTCCAAGAGTTGCTTGGGTCTAGACTAAGCGCTGATGGCGATCAGACGAATCTTTGCAGTGCTCCTTATAAGTCTTTCTGTCTTTGTGAGCACCCCTGTGTTCGCACAGTCTGGCGAGTCGACAACCGAGTCTCAGGCACTACCCGCCTGTGAAATTGAAGGAAGTGTACTTAGATCTCAATCTTCGCTAGAGGGTACATTCATTGTCTCCAAGGTTGCAGGCCTGATAGATCCAGTTGTTCTTAGCTATCTCGACTCCGAGTTAGACACAGCCGAGCAAGCAAATGCTGGCGGATTCGTAATTTGGATGGACTCACGCGGGTCTGTCGTCGACACAGACGAGCTCCAAGCGTTTGCAAACAGGCTCTCAGAGTCGCAGGTTCCGACTGGCCTATGGGTTGGCAACAGCGTTGGAAATACTGGCAGGGGCAACGCAAATGCACTCGGAGGTGCTGGACAGTTAGCAGCTCATGTTGACCGCTTCGCACTGACTCCTGGCTCGACGTTTGGAGAACTAGGACCACTAATCGATGGCTCAGCAGCAGATATAGCATTTGGTGAAGAAGTTAGTTTCTTAGAAACTGGGACCTACTCAGCAGAAGAAGCAGAAGCACGAGATCTCTCTCAGGGTCCTGTGGAAGTCATAGCTGACGTGAAACAGTTCTTAGCCTCGTTCGACACCTTCGAGACAAGTGATTGCACAACCGAGGCAGGTGCGACAGTTAGGCAATCAGTGACGGGCACACAGATCTCTGGCCTCACGCTTACCTCCCAACTTTTCCATACTGCATCCAGCCCAGAAATAGCTTTACTGTTTTTTGCTATGGGCCTTGGACTTGTGGTCTTTGAGCTCTTTACTGCCGGAATCGGCATAGCCGGGGTTCTAGGAGCAGGATCTATTCTTCTCGGTAGTTACGGCTTGTCTAACCTACCCACAAGGCCTCTGGCTCTAATAGGTCTATTACTTGGAATTTTGGCTATTTCAATTGATATCCAGACCAATATCCCGAGGATATATACCGCTGTTGGAGTCGGCCTGTTCAGCCTGAGTAGCATCTTCTTATACTCAGGTCTGAGAGCCAGCTGGGTCACAATTGGAGTCGTTATTGTCTCGACTCTCATCTATGCCTACTCGGCTATGCCGGCGATGGTGCGCTCACGTTTTTCTACGCCGACAATCGGACGTAAAGCCATGATCGGCAAGGTCGGTACTGCGCTCGACGATATCTCTCCAGATGGCACAGTCGAGATCGATGGCGCCCGCTGGACAGCTGTTACAAATAGAGCTACCCCGATTTCTTCCGGTGACGACGTTATTGTTGCGAGCATCGATCGACTGACACTCGAAGTCGAACCAACCGAAGGTGCCGCTCGCGACTACCGCAAAAGGTAATTTGGAGTATCTAAAAGTAGTTGTTGGTTGACGACTGTCTCGCCCAAATTTTTAGTTTCAAATTGTGTTGTAAGAGGAAATATTACCTAGCTATAGTCTCGTTAGGCGTGCAAAGAGGCGGCCTCAACCCGTTACCCATAACTGCTTAGGCGAGGAGTATTGACAGATGGAACTTGCACGTCCCATGGAAGTATGGCAGTCAGAAGCTGCTTGCAAAGGCCCATACCATGAGGTCTTTTATCCGCCAACTAAAACCGAGCGACGTCGAGACAAACGTAAGCGTGAAGCTAGAGCCAAAGAGATTTGCCTGCGTTGTCCTGTCATTGACGAGTGTCGCGAATACTCCTTTACCGTGCGTGAGCAACACGGAATCTGGGGCGGCCTAACCGAGTCTGAGCGAAACGAGATTTGGAAGCTATCAGAAGGCATTCTGGCTTAACTAGCGACCTGCAAAAACATTTTTACGAAGCTCTTCACAAACACCGAAGGTGTCACAGCCTTGCATATGGTCGTTGACTAGTCCTTCGCTTTGCATAAAGGCATAGGCAGTTGTTGGCCCAACAAATTTCCAACCCATCTTCTTTAGCGCAGTCGCCATCTCTTTAGACCGAGTCGTCATGGCTGGCACATCACCACTAGCCAGTTGCCGATAGTCGACGACAAACTCATCGGCAAAGGACCAAATCCAATCAACTAATCCGTCAGTTGATTCAAGCTCAATCGCTTTCTTGGCATTGTTTATTACCGCTTCAATTTTTCCACGATGTCGAATTATTCCAGTATCTGCTAAAAGTAGTTCAACTTCTTTCTCTCCGTATTTAGCTACTGCTGAGAAATCAAACCCATCGAAGACTTCTCGAAATCGATCTCTCTTCTTTAGGATCGTGATCCAGCTCAGTCCACTCTGGAAGCCCTCGAGCGAGATCTTTTCAAAAATCTGAACGGCCGTTAACGCTGGTCGGCCCCACTCATGGTCATGATAATCAGCATAAATAGCTGAATCTTCTGGCACCCATTCGCATCTCATTCTCAAAATCTACTAAAGAAGCAGCTAACTGGGTCAAAAAATCGAATTATCAGCCGACCTAGGAGGCATGACGGTTCAAGGAAATGACCTAGAACAATGGCAGATAAAAGAGCAGAATCCGGATGAAAGCTGGAAGTCTTATTCTCAATCCACTTCGAGGACTCCGAAGAAGCTTCTAATTATTCTCGCCATCACCCTTACGCTGGGCGGAATAGCATTTGTGGTTGGTCGATTCCTTGCTGGACAATCTGCTGACGAAGCAACGCCAACTACTACTTCTCCAGAAACGACTATTGTCGAAATCGAAGACGTAAATTCGCTTCTGAATGCAATGGCTCTCCGCTTGAATGACTCTCCTACAGAACCATATCTAGCAGTGCAAATCTACGACTCTGACATCGGCGTTCTAGGTCAAGTCGCCACAGCCGAAGAACGAGACCAGATCGTGTCGATCCTAGAGGAAACCTTTACTTCGGAACTTGACCCAGATGCAATCACTATCGACGCAGATCTTGACACAGTGGCGTGGGTTGATGACATACAGCCCGCAATTGATGCCTTCAGTAAAGAACCAATTCTTGGAAATGGTTTTGGAATCAACAACAGCGAGCTAATTCTTGATGCAGAGCTTCCTCAGCCAGACTCACAACAAACCCTAGTCGAAGCATTCAGCACTCTAGATCTAGAGTTAGTCGACGAATCTTTGGTCATAAATAGAAGTCAGACCGCAGCGGTACAAGTTTCTCTAGATAACGAAGAATTGCTAATTACCGGGACTGTTCCTTCAGCCGGTGTTGCTAGTCAGATCGAAGCATCTGCCATTAGCGTCTACGGCGATGCGGTTGAAACAGAGCTTGAAGTCTCTGACGCTGCCTTCGCTAGTCTGCAATTCGGACAAATTGGCACAGAGCTATCACTATCGGGCGTTTTTGAAACCTTTGAACTTGTGATTGATGATCAACAGACCACAATATCTGTCCCCAGTAGCCAAGCGTTTAACGATGACAACACCCAACTAACTGAAAGAATTAGAACTCTCTTAGTCCTCATGTCTCAGGAGTCCGGCATAAGCCAATCTACGATCGCTATCGAGACCCACACCGAAGCATCGGCTGGCGCAACCGGCAGCGCACAAAGCGACCTGATAGCACTCTACATTGCTTCTGAGGGCTTGGGCTTACCTTCACTCTCGGTAACCAACTTGGCAGACGCTGATCCAAACTCAGCTGAAAGCAAAGTGGGTAACAGCCGAGTGGTTATTACTATTTCTAACCAACCTTAGCTAACAAATCTGAATTCTGAAAACGATGCACAAAGACCTAGACTGAGGTGTGATTAAAAGAGCATTCTGGTTGATAGCGAGTCTAATACTGCTTGAGATTATCTTTTTCGCTATTTTAGCGAAGTTTTTGGGGTTCTTGCCAACCGTAGCAATCTTGTTGGGCACTACTATCGGGGCCGCTGTTACCAAAGAATTTATCGCTGAGCGCATAAAATCCGAGTTCAGCCTCCGAGTCACTATCATCTTATTGCTAGTTCCACTACCTATTTCTACAATCCTCGGAATCCTCGGACTGGTTCCCCCGATTCGTCGATATGCTGAACACCAGGTAATCAAAACTCCACTAGGGTCCAAAATCTCTAACATAGCAACGGTGCTAAGAGATGTGAGACAACCCAGTCGCCGCTCCGACGTAATCGATGTAGATGTCGTTGAAGATGACGAAGGAGTACAAGATTCAACACTTCTACCAGGAGATTCATAGTGGCTTTAAGCGAAACAGACTCAATACCCGTCCCACCGGTAACACCTGGTGTTGCAAGGGCTCTAAGCCCTCTGGTTCGCCGTATAACGGCTCCTGCGAGTGACTCATCGACGGAACACGGCGTTAACTCGTACTTGGTTGGAATCGACGAAATCGTAATTGTTGATCCAGGACCAATGGACCCTTCTCACCTAGACATCCTTCTTGGTTGTGGTGGAGAACACATTAAGTGGATTGTTCTTACCAGTTCTGACCCAGAATTCTCTGAATCAGCTCTTCACATCAAGAAGAAAACTGGCGCAAAGCTAATTGCTCTATCTGATGTAGATGGCGTAGACGAAGTACTTGGAGATGGTGTCAAGATCGATGCTACCGAGTTCCGACTAATCGCAATGAAGATTGGTCGCAGTGGCAAGAAATTCGCTTTCGTTCTTGAACAGGAGCGAGCTATGTTCACTGGTGATCACATTACTGACAGCGTTCCTAAAGAACTAGTTAAGAAGATCAAGCCATTCAGGATTCGTGCAATTGCTCCAGGTCATGGACAGTACATCGAAGATGCACGTCCGATGATGGCTGACTAGCAGAAACTCTTACCGCAGCCACAACTGCTCTGAGCGTTTGGATTGTCAATTTTAAACCCTGCGTCAGTTAGACCATCTTTGTAGTCCAAAGTCGCTCCTACCAAGAGCTCTGCGCTTGCAGAATCCAGAATGACTCTAACTCCACCAATCTCGGTGGTCTTATCATCGTCCATAGAGTCTGCATCGAAAAACATCTCGTACGAATACCCAGAGCAACCGCCCGGGCGAACGGCAACCCGCAGCGCCATCTCACTATTATCTTCTTCTTCCAGAAGTTCTTTAACTTTTGATGCCGCTGAGTCTGTTACGGTAATCATATGCCGCTCCTTGCTTTCTGATAAGTCAGCCGTAAGGTCGGTAAACTTAACTCAGCCTAGCTTACCAAAGGTTGGTGGCGCAAAGAATACTCTTGGCGGTTGTTAACCATGAATTTCACCGAAATTGAAAATCAAATAGAAGACCAGTTAAAAACTGTTATTGACCCCGAGCTAGGCTCAAATATTGTCGAGCTCGGCATGGTCAAGAGTGTCAAGGTTACTGAAGACAAGGTTGAAGTATCTATCGACCTAACTACTCTTGGCTGCCCTCTTCGTAACGAGATCCAAAATGGGATCAAGGCAGCATGCTCTCCGCTAGTCGATGGTCGTCAGATCAAAGTCAACTGGGCTGAAATGAACGCTCAACAAAAAGACATGACTATGCGTACCGCCCGTAAGAATTTGGCTGAAAGCAGTGCAACTAGAGTTTCCGAAACAACTCGTATCATTGCCATAGCGTCTGGCAAAGGCGGCGTTGGCAAGTCTTCAGTTTCAGCCAATTTGGCAGTGGCACTGGCTAACAGTGGCCAACGAGTCGGTTTCATTGATGCAGACATTTGGGGCTACTCAATACCAAAGATGCTCGGCATCACACAACGACTTCAAGCCGGACGCAAACCAGAAGGTAGCAACAAACCTCTACTAGTTCCAAGTCAAAAGATCCTAGGCGCTGGCAGCATCGACCTTGTATCGATGGGACTGTTAGCCGACGATGAATCTAACGCACTTATGTGGCGGGGACTGATGTTAAATCGAGCGGTTCAACACTTCTGTGAAGACGTTGACTGGAACACCAATCTTGACACACTAATTATCGACCTGCCCCCAGGGACAGGAGACGTTGCTATGGGCGTGGCCCAGCTTCTACCCAGAGCCGAAGTTCTTGTGGTGACTACCCCGTCGAAGGCAGCTCAGCGAGTCGCAGTTAGAGCTGTTTCAATGGCTCAGAAAAGCAATCTAAGAGTCTTAGGTGTGATTGAGAACATGTCTTATCTGCTTACTCCTAATGGAGAAAGGATCGAAGTATTCTCCTCAGGCGGTGGGGCTACTCTAGCCCAAGAATGCAACCTCGAACTTATTGCACAGATACCTATTAATCCCGACATTGCTGACGGCGAAGACTTCGATAACCTAAGCGTGCTATCCGAACAAAAGACTAAGGATGCCTTCGATTTAGTTCTAGATCATCTCGAAACTACCAAAGCTCCTGAGATGAAGGGTTGTTCAACTCGCCTTGTTGAGCAAATGGAACAGATGTTCGACCAGTGAAAAGCCAGTAAGTAGTTAGTTCTTAGTTATCTCGTATGGGTTACCCATAAGAGTGGTGGCTGGAATCTTCTGGAGTCCCTCATCGTTCGAGATGGAGATATGAGTCGGTCCTACCTCAACCACCTCACCGCTCATGCCATCAACTGAGATCTTGTCTCCTGCGTCAATCACTCTACGCAACGACCTCGCGCTGGCAATTTGCTTAGCCACTGGGAAGCCTCCCAAGCCGATAATAAGCACAATGCTTGCTGCAATTGCAAACAAGACAGCTGCCAAAACCATGTTGACTACTTCAGTATCAATACCGACTTGACTTACCGCTAGTAAAGCAGCGAAGGTAACAATGATACCCTTCACGACCAGATTGGTCTTGTTCTGAACATCTACTGGCATCCTTGCAGTCGCCGGTGCAAGCGCCGTGACAGCAAACGTGGATAAGACGTTAGCTCCGATAAGGATAATTCCGGCCACGAGAACTCTTGGAATAAAGTCAACAAAGTCCGTTGCAAGCTGATCGACAACCTCTGGTCTGAATACCGACAAGATCACGATTAATGCAATAACTATGCAAAGCCAAAAGAATAGGCTCGAAATAGGCTTGGCAGACTTACGAAGAGACTCTGGACGATGATCCGCCCCAATGATTGAAGATACAATTTTACTAACGATCGTCCCAATTAGTGGGCCAAGCACAATCGCTGCCCCAATGGTTATCCAGCCAGTCAATGTCATAAGTCCTCCGAGACCAAAATCTTTGATGTCTCAACTCCTGAGACGAAGAGTCCAGAAACGAGCTCTAGAACTTCACGCGATTCGATTTTAGCCTGCACAGCTTCTTCGACTCGATATGTCACATCTTCGGCTGGGTTGAGAACGGTCGTTAGGGCAGCAGAAAGGTCCGAACTTTCAGCATCCTCAGATATTCTTTCGATGGTTGTGGCGCAGTGTTCGCAGTCTGCAACGTGTGCATCCAACTTCTCATCGGAGCTTCCCTCCAACCAAGCCGTCAGCTTAGATGTCGATGGGTGGAAAAATTTTCTCATGACTTCCATCCTTTTAACACAACGCCTAGACGACGTCGAGACCTCAGTAGTCGCGTCTTAACCGTCGGTAGCGGAACCTTTAACATTTGAGATATTTCTTCATACGACAATCCTTCAACCTCTCGAAGGACCAAAATGCTGCGCGATAGTTCGTCTAGCTCGTCTAAGGCCTCGATGAACTCACCGTAAGCTTGAGTATTCTCAACGTTCTTCTCAACGACATCGGAAAGGGTAGGACGAACATCAACTAAGTCAGCCGGGTCAACCACGATAGCTTTGCGGGCCCTAATCGCTGATATTGCGGTGTTATGGGCGATTCTAAGAATCCAACCCTTTAGCGATCCCTCACCTCGGAAGCTAGGCAGCGCCATCCATGCTTTCACCAAAGTATCCTGCGTTATGTCTTCAGCAAGAGCCCTATCGGACACTATTGAGTAAGCCAGACGGAATATGGAGTCAGAATATTCAACAACAAGGTTATGCAGCTCTTCAGGGTTCTGATCCGAGTCGTTCTTCTTCGAAACGCTAACTTTAGCTGGCTCTCCAGACGGACTGCCGCTCGAACGTTGCTCAACGATTGCTACTTCTGCGGTCTTATCGACTTCTTCTACAGAGTCAGTAGCATTGACATTGGGAACATCATTAGACAAATTGGCCACAGAAACAGACTCTGTTGTTGAGGCTTCACCCACCGGCGACCTCCCAATTGCTTGCTAACAAGAACATCTACAGGCTACCCGCATTAGATGTCAAACGTGTTTGTGTAGAAATTGACCTTTCTCGCGACCAAAGTGCACTAGCCTCGTCCGTACCTAAGCAAGCTAGATAAAGGAAGTACAATGCTCGCACAAGTAGACGATGCAATTGACGGTGCAGCAGGTGCAGTCGGCGAAGTAGCCGACGGCGCGACCGATGCAGCCTCAGCAGTAACAGATGATGGATTTGACCTGATTGGAGATCTCCAAGACAGCGCTAGCGACCTTATTAGCGTATTTACGACATGGATTCCAAGAATAGTTCTATTCCTAATCATCCTATTAGTCGGAAAAATAGTAGCCAAGTGGATTGCACGAGTAGTCCGCAAGGTATTCAAGAAGATCAACCTGGACTACTACCTAGATAAAGCAGGTATTGGTGCCCCTCTAGAGCGAGCTGGCTTTGCTGACAGCGGCGTATTTGTGGCAAAGATTATCTACTACCTAATCTTGCTATTCGTACTAAA
>CALJAE010000070.1 GCA_938028175.1 uncultured Acidimicrobiales bacterium | reverse complement strand
TGCCAGCACGCTGCAAATATTAGGTCAGATACCACTAACAAAAGCGGATCTTAATTGATTTAGCGAGACGGATTGTTTCGTATAGAAGCAGAACGAATTAACAACGAAATGTTGCTTTCTGGAACTTGGGGAAAATTGGAAGGGCTTGGGATGCCAAAGGATGTGATTCGACCATCCACGAAACGTTTAGTCTGAGGAAGCTCAAGACTTAATAATCTAGCGACGCCCGCCATCTCCGTGTCCAAGTTAACCTCTCCTAGAACTGTCAGGTACGCACGGACTTTCTTTAAACCTTCCTGGTCTAGGCGGATGTGTTCGACTGAATTCAACCTGAACTTGGACCCCACTACGAAAGGTCTACCTTTTGGAACAGCGCGCACACGATAATACGCTCGCACTTCTTCAGATCTTCTTCGGAAGATTCCGTGGCTACCGAGTGCTCTAAATATCTCTAAGCGCACAGCTACTACTAATTTTGCGGCTTGCTTTAGGTCTATATTTAGTTCAACTTTAGCCAGCCCGAGTGCAGTACGAACTTCATCGACATTGACTCCGTATGAGTCTTCAAGTATCTGGATGACTTTTGAAGCGCTGTTAATCTCAGATCTCAGGCCCTTAATAGGGTCATCGCTCATCAGCTCACGAAAAGTCTTCGCCCCAAATTTTTCTTCCACCAATGATCGCCTTTGATCTCAATGTGAGACAGCCTCGCCTCAAGCAAGTGTCAAGTGTATAGACTATGGGACTGAATCAAACTGTCTACAGCTGGTGATACAGCGTCGTCAATTTGTTTGCCGTTGACCACTGCAATTCGAATATCAGTCGACGAGATATCGACTGGTTCCATTTCAACTGATTGATACATAAGGTCAGTGGGAACCGTGATCTGATGTCCTGGTCTGTTTATTACGATGAACTCCCAACCAGCTACGAGATCGTCTACTCGATGCCAAGTGGCAAGTGCGGACGCTGCATCGGCCCCGATAATTGGTTTGAGTACAACTTCGTCTGAAGCCAGTGAGTTAAGCAAGTCAATGGTGTAGCTTGGGCCAGCCAGCGCCCGCTCCAAATCAGACACAACCACGTTCTTCATACCTTCGAAGGCTGCAACCGTCATTTCAAATCGGATATCAAAAGGCGTGATCGCCCCTAGGCCAGTTTTTTGCCATGGCTCAGCTGCGACAGGAACAACTATGTTATCCACAGCCTTAGATTTGAGGACTGCTTCTACAACGGCAATATGTCCGTTATGAGGGGGGTCAAATGTGCCACCGAAGACACCAATTCTTGTCACCTCATCAGCATGCCATCTCGGGCAACGAAGGTCGAGGACCCAACCGTTTTGACCACCTTCGACCTCAAGCCCCAAGAAGAGAATTTAAGGTCAAAAGACGTGATATTCGACCAAAAGGGGTCTAAATTGAGCATAAATCGCAAAAAATTGGGAAAAAACACCCGCGCGCTATGGACATTTCGGCCTGCATGCACTAAACATAGTGTTTGGACATGGCACTCCACCGCCGCCCCGGGGGATAGTCGAAAATCAAATAGATTCAAGACCCCGGCACGGACCTTCAAAGTTAGTGTCAACCAAAATTAAATAGTGACGATGGCAATTGCCACCGTTTATAACAATCAACGATGATAAAGCGAGATTAGTTCATATGAGCGACTCAGTAGGACAATACCTAAACGAAATTGGATTAGTTCCTCTTCTAACGGCGGAAGAAGAACGAGAACTAAGCCAGATTATTGAGAAGGGCCAAGAGGCTCAGAAAAAGCTGGATGACGGTAAAGGCACTGTAACAGAGAAGCGTGCGGTTCGCGCTGCTGCTCGAGCTAAGGATCGCTTCATCAGAGCTAACCTTCGTCTTGTTGTAAGTGTTGCACGTCGCTATCCACTTCCTCCATCAATGGAACTTCTTGACCTTATTCAAGAAGGTAACCTTGGTCTTGAACACGCTGTCGACAAGTTCGACTGGCGTAAAGGATTCAAATTCTCTACATACGCTACTTTCTGGATTCGCCAGGCCATCGGTCGTGCGCTAGATCAGAAAGCAAGCCTTGTTCGTCTTCCAGGCGATCGTTCAGCCAGCCTTCGTGCAGCATTGCGCCAGGTTTCGGGTGACGGCGATGAGCTAGACGATGAGCATGCAAGACTACATCGTCTGACAACACCAACTTCTCTCGATAGAACAATTGGTGACGACGACTCTAACGAACTAGTCGACCTACTTCCAGACGCTACTCCTGGCCCAGAGCTAGAGGTAATGTCAAAGGCAGAAGAGAAACTTGTCACTGGCCTACTAGAGGTTCTTGATCCAAGAGCTAAGTATGCAGTTGAGCAACGCTTTGGTCTAAACGATGGCCGCAAGCGCAGCTACCGTGAAGTTGGCGAAGAGCTAGGTGTGACAGCAGAAGCTGCGCGACGTTTGGTAAAGCGTGCAGTTAATGCAGTACGTGACCAAGCTGGAGACGTCATCAAAGACTTCGACGCAGCGTAAACTCATCTCAAATCTAAATTGATCTAAATCGGCACCCTAACGGGTGTCGATTTAAGGTTTTGAGGCTTTTGGCGCATCGTAATGGAAGCTCTGACTCCCCCGCCGCTGCTAAAGTTGACTAAGTGTTAGAACATCCAAAGCTCGTACGGCTGCTACAAATGGCTTACTCGGGAGAACGGGCCGCATCATTCGCTTATCAAGGACACGCTGGTTCTGTTAAAGATCCAGTACAGAAGGCTGAGATTGCACAGATAGAACAAGATGAATGGGAGCACCGAGCTCACGTTCTTTCAATTATGCAGCAACATGGTGTTGAAGTATCGCGATGGCTTGAGCTGAGATTCTGGGTTACCGGCAAAGTTGTTTCTATGGGCTGCTACCTGATCGGCTGGTTCATGCCGTACTACTTTGCGGGACGACTCGAGAGCGGCAACGTATGTGAGTACTTTGTGATGATGCGTTACTTTCACGAACTCGACATTGACGAACACGACGAGATTTTGTACGAGATGGGGATGAAAGAGAAAGAGCACGAAGAATACTTCCTCGACTCAATTACAGACAATAGAAAACTTGCCTTATTCGAAAAGGTTTTTGGCTGGGGCAAAGACAATAGCTATAACGACATTGATTCTGAAACTGCCAACATAGGGGAGTCATCTAGTTACTGTGACGACTACAAGACCAGAAATTCAAAGCTAACAAAGAACACATAGACGCTTCCGGGCGCTCTTGCTGAATTAGACTATTCCTATGCAAGATCAGACCTCGTCCCCTAGTTCACATACTAATGACTGGACACCTCAGTCTTGGCGTAGCTTTCCGGCGCTACAACAACCAAACTGGCCTGATCTGGGTGCTCTAGATGCCGTGACTAAGGAAATTGGGAGCCTTCCTCCCCTGATCTTTGCTGGTGAGGCCCGTGCACTGACTCAAAGGCTCGGCGCAGTATCGGAAGGAAACGCATTCTTGCTGCAAGCTGGAGACTGTGCCGAATCCTTCGATGGTTTCAACGCTGTGTCTATTCGCGAAAAGCTGCGAGTAATTCTGCAAATGGCTGTGGTTCTCACCTACTCAGGTGCCATGCCAATAGTTAAAGTTGGTCGCATCGCCGGTCAGTTTGCAAAACCTAGATCAAACCCAACCGAAACCAAGGATGGGGCAGAGCTGCCGTCATTCCTTGGGCACATGGTAAATGATGTCGACTTTACCGAGTCTAACCGTTTACCTGATCCAGCTCGTCTAGTGCAGGCCTATAACCAGTCTGCTTCGACGCTTAACCTGTTGCGGGCATTTTCACAAGGTGGATTTGCAGATCTAAACCGTGTCCAAGCTTGGAACCAAGAGTTTGTCGCTAACTCTCCTCAAAGCCAGCGCTACCAGGAGCTAGCTGCAGAGATTTCTCGAGCGTTGCGCTTTATGGAGATAGCGGGAATTGGTTCTGATCATGCTGAAGTAAAAGAGACCGAGTTCTACACAAGCCACGAAGCACTCATCCTCCAATACGAAGAAGCATTGACCCGACAAGACTCACTAACTGGCGACTACTACGACTGTAGTGCCCACATGGTTTGGATCGGTGAAAGAACTAGACAGCTCGATGGCGCACACGTTGAATATATGCGGGGCATACATAACCCAATTGGCTGCAAGGTTGGCCCAACTGCCGAACCCGAGCAACTACTTGAGCTTTGTGACAAGCTGAACCCAAATAACACTCCTGGTCGTCTGACCCTGATCACCAGGATGGGTT
>CALJAE010000069.1 GCA_938028175.1 uncultured Acidimicrobiales bacterium | reverse complement strand
GTCAATATAGCAGAAGGTTCTCGACTGATTCCCTGTTCCGTAGACGCTCAGAGGTTCATCTCGAAGGGCTGATGCAATAAAGTTGGTTACAACTCTGCCGTCGTCGATCCGCATGCGTGGACCATAGGTGTTAAATATTCTTGCGATGCAAACGTCCACTCCATGAGCGGCATGGTATGCCATGGTCATAGCCTCGGCATATCTTTTCGCCTCGTCGTAGACGCCTCTGGGGCCGAGCGGATTAACGTTGCCCCAATAAGACTCTGGTTGAGGATGCACAAGAGGGTCACCGTAAACCTCAGAAGTAGAAGCAAGTAAGAATCTGGCTGACTTAGCTTTGGCAAGACCAAGCATGTTGTGAGTTCCAAGTCCTCCGACTTTCAATATTTGGATTGGCAGTCGCTCAAAGTCATCTGGACTTGCCGGGGATGCCAGGTGCAGAACGAGGTTGACCTCGGAATCTAACAGCACCGGGGTTGAAACATCTTGACGCAGAAATTCCATATCACCAGCCGCTATCAGACCATCAATATTGTCCATCGAGCCAGTTGAAAGATTGTCAATGCCGATTACTCGATAGTCCTCAGCGACGAGCCTCTGACAAATATGTGATCCGATGAAACCAGCCGCTCCTGAAACAACGGCGACAGGCTTAACTTGAGATACCACGGTAACGGAAGCCTCGACGGCCAAGCAGCTTAGCGTTAAGCAAGCCTCTAGCATCCACGATGGTTGCAGCCTCCATGACCTCGTTAAGTTTTGCAAAATCTAGCTCAGCAAACTCGGGCCACTCAGTAAGTATCCCAACAACCGAAGCATCACTCGCAGCCGAATATGGATCAGCCGCCAAGCTCACAGCTAGGCCTGGGCAAGACTTTTCTAGAGCAGTCTCGTCTATGACGGGGTCGAAGGCACAAACATCTAGGCCAGCATCGATTAATCGCTGAATGACTTCTATCGCTGGGGAGTTCCGTAAGTCATCGGTTCCCGCTTTGAAGGTGAGCCCTAAGACGGCGACTTTCTTAGAAGTTGCAGAGTTGGCAATCTTTTGTGCGACTCGATCAAACTGTTCCTCGTTTATGTTTAAGACCTCGTCTAAGAAATTGAACTCGTATCCAGCGTCCTTGGCAATACGTCTTAACGCAACTGTGTCTTTTGGGAAGCAGCTACCACCCCAGCCAGGGCCAGGACTTAAAAAGTTACTTCCAATCCGGTGGTCGGCTCCAACACCTTTGACCACATCATCGACGTTTGCGCCAACTCTTTCACATAGCTCACCGATAGCATTTATGTAGGACAACTTGGAAGCAAGAAACGCGTTGGATGCGTACTTGATCAACTCAGACGACAACGGATCAGTAATAAGAATCGGTGCCGCTATCTTCGCGTATAGCGAAGCAACTCGAACAGCAGCATCTTGGTCATCGCCACCTATTACGACACGATCAGGATCCAGGAAGTCAGCGACCGCTGTTCCTTCTCTAAGGAACTCGGGGTTAGAGACAACAAATACATCATCACGATCCAACGCTTCGGCTACCACAGTAGTGGACCCGACGGGAACCGTTGACTTGTTGACTACGACAGAGCCAGGCCTAAGCACTGGCGCTATTTCGGCTGCTGCGGCCTTTAAATATGTTAAATCTGCCGAACCATCTTCACTTTGAGGAGTAGGCACACACAGATAATGAAACTCAGCTTCAGCTGCGGCGCTCGCAGCTCCAAGAACAAACGACAAGTTTCCGGCCTCGACAGCCTCTTCCACTAGAGCCTCTAGTCCAGCCTCCACGATTGGGATCTCGCCCCGATTTAGACACGCTACTTTGTCGGGATCGATATCGGCACAAACTACTTCGTGTCCGAGAGACGCGAAACACGCCCCAGATGTCAGCCCTACATAGCCTGTTCCGATTACAGAGATTTTTGCCATCAGATCGCTCTCGTTAAGTACTCAACGCAAGAGTTTAGACCAGACCCTTCTTGGCTGCTGCTTGTTTGTAAATGTTTACTGACAGATGGATGAATTTGGCCCAATAGGCACATTCAAAGTGGGGCCTAGCGGAGGAAGAACTGCCTGAGACTCAGCGCTTTGAGCAAGGTTTCGCTGAACTCGTGCAACAGTAGTCGAAGCCTGAGGGGCAATCTCCGCCTCGAGCTCTGGGATATTGACTGCACCTGCCGGAGAAGCAGGCTCGATGATCTCGACATTGCGGCCAACAACCAGCCCAGATTCCTCGAAGGTCACATCAAATGGAAGGTTGGCAGCCAATAACTGAGCGGCAGGAAGACCATCAGGCCCATGACGCAGGATATAAGCGTCTTCTAGCTGCTCCCGACCTTCAAGCTCAGCCAACTCATAAGTCAAACCCAACCCGGAAAATATAGCATCTAGCTCATCAGAGGCACCATCGTCTGCCAGAACACGAACTCGTAGGGTTTCCAGGTCTGAGAATTCAGCGCCTCTAAATATCTCGAGCAAAGGCTGTGCATCCTGTGGGGCAACTACTAGTACTTGGTTGCCCTCTTCAACCGAGTTAACTACTGGCAGACTGAAAGTCTGCAACTCGCCCGGTTCAAACGATGAGTACCTTTGAACCAGGTCACGGATGATCGCAGGGTTCAGCGATTCATCTACGACTACGTTGTCAAGGGAAGCTGAAATAAGATCGTTTAGAACTAACGGATTCTGAGAGCTCAACTCAACGCCACGATTGAGAAGCTGACGCAAGAAATCTTGTTGCCGCTGAATTCGACCAAGGTCTGAACTTAGGTCTGATCTCCAAGTCCCGTCTGACCTCTGTGTCTGGTAGTGCCGCGACCTTACATAAGCCAACGATTCTTCTGGGTCGAGGGTTTGACAACCAGCAAATGGCATGGAGAAACCTGTTTGAGAAACCGGTGGCGACACTAGCGTATTCAAATCCCGAGCCGGCGAGGGAAAGTGGATGGTCACACTCCCGACCGCTTCAACCAGACCTTCGAATCCGGCGAAGTCTACGTTCACAAAGTGATGAATCGGTATATCAAAGTTATGTTCGATCGTCTCGATTAGTTGATCTGCTCCACCCGTTGCAAAAGTAGAGTTAATGCGACTTGACCGATCAAGTCCAGGGACCTCAACCCAAGTATCTCTTGGGATAGAAAGCAGCGCCATCTCACCTGATCTCTCGTCGAGGTGTGCGATAATAACAACGTCTGCTAGCCGCTGACCCTCTCGCCCAATGCGGATAGGGTCGCTGGAGGAAAGATTACTTGCCGAGTCCGAACCGACTAGGAGCACATTAAGAACACGTGCTCCTGGCTCTGCTCGAACATTCACTAGTGCATCGTCTAGAACCACTCTATTAATAGAGGACACTTGTTGATTAGCGTAGTAAAGGGTTGCCGCTCCTAGCATCGCTGCTACGACTACTAGTAGGTTTAGCGCTACAACGAAATAAGTTAGGCGAGGTCGCTTCGGCTTAGGCCGTTCCTGTTCAACTAACTCATCGAGATTAGAAACCACAACGAAACGAGAATAGCTGATGAAAGCTAGCGTTTCGGGAACCTAGGGTAGATCTACTCGCCCAAGCTGGCGATTACTTTGCCTAGCTCTGCAGCTTGAGACTTTAACGTTTCTGGATCTGCTTCTACTTGTCCAATCTCAAAGTCGGCCATTGAGTTGGCGGGTATCACATGCAGATGACAGTGCGCTACCTCAAAACCCGCAATCAGTAAACCAACACGATCTGATCCAAAGACTTGTTTTTGCGCCCGACCAAGTTTTTGCCCCACCTGCATAAGATGAGCAGCAAGCTCTGGGGTAATGTCAGTCCATTCATCGACTTCTACCCGAGGAACCACGAGGGCATGCCCCGGGGCAGCTGGACGAATATCCATAAATGCAACGCATTCTAAATCTTCGTATACAAAGTACCCTGAGCGATCATTGATAATTTTAGAAAAGATTGATGCCATAGCAATTACGCTATCGCAATACTCAACTTACTGTGAGCAGATAGTCCAATCAGAATCCCCGAGCCCGTCATACCTTGCCTTCACTTCGTAAAGGAGGCTGACATCGGTGCGATTAGAATCAGCAAACGCTGCGTCGACTGCGACTCGACCTCGCCAATGGAAAGGTCCAGCGCCATCGACTTGACGAGCTATGACAACTTCATCTGCATCAGGTATCCCATCCCAGGAAACATTTATAGAGTTACCGGCTACGGTTGCAGAACAGCTGCTCGGCGCCACTATTTCTACTGGCCCATTACCACCATTGTCAGCTGGTTCTCCCAAAGTCGTCGTACTGACTGGCTCAGAGAATCGAGTTTCTCCTTCGAACCTCACTCTAAATTCATAGTCGGTGCCTGCATCAAGATCACGAGCTGTAAACCAAGTATCTGGATCCGTTGCGATGATTTCACCATTCGCCTCGATCTCGACCGGTGCGTTACCTTGCCAGTTCAGAACTACGAGATGACGTTCTGTCCTGGTGATTCTTAGACCTTCAGGTACTGGAGAATCATCGACACTGACATCACATTCTACGAGTTCACCAAGTACCCCGTTGTTACGTGATTGGACAAAGTAAGTAACATCGCCGTCACGAGCAGAGTCTGTGAAAGTTCCAAGGTTGGCTGAGATTCGACCTCTCCAGAACTCTTGTGATCCGTTGATCGATCTTCTAACCACAACCTCTTCTGCTGTTCCGTCGATCTCCCAGTTGACAACAAATGAATCTCCGACCTCTTGATAGTCACAGACTTCCACATCACCGGTAACATCAGCCTGCTCTGGAGAGAAGCGCACAATACCGGTTCGGACATCTCCGCCACCAACAAAGAAGTGTCCACCGGCCCATACACGACCTGCAGAGTCTTCGGTCAGTGCCCAAGCGCCACCTTGACCCTCAAGGTTGAATGTTTGAGGAACTAGAGTCTCTGTTTCTAGATCAAGTCCGTATAGGCCTTTTACATCTTGTTGCGGCAAAGGAGGGTTCTCAGCGAAGTCGGCTACATATTGAACATACTCGTCAAACGTCTGAACGCCTTCTGGATCTTCGATATAAGAGCCAAGCTCATACTCGCCGACACTTCCCCAGCAGTGACAGCCGGCCCAAAGCGTATTCTCACCAACGAACATAACCTGGGTATCGCCACCACGTGCAATGGCATTGTCACCAAGTCCGCGGTTAGTAAAGTAAGAACGCCTTGGAGTTAGTGTCTCAGCGTCCATGATAAGAGTCTGGTGCCCCTGCCCACCCAAGAAAACTGTATCTCCATGAAGTTGGACGTCATGTTGCCACATTGAGAAACCTCGTTCTCCGACGTCGTGACGTAGAACATTAGGCGGAAGACCTTGAGCAACATCATCAACTAGCTCACCATTTTCAGTGTCGACAATTGCAAAGAACCGAGCATCGGTATTATCGTTAATACCACCGAACTTTCCTGCCAGATACACACGATCTCGAGCTTCGTCGACTTCAAGACCGAACACTAACTGGCCACCCAAACGTGGAGTTATATCATCAAAGTTAGTTCTAGGGATCCAGTCGGTATTGATAGCACCTGTTGTTGCGTTGAACTTACCTAGACGAGCAAGGTCAACACCTTGTGCCCTGCTAAATGTACCGCCAGCAAAAATTTCGTTTCCTAGAACATAAACATCGTTGACGCTTGGACGACCCCAAGAGTTAGTGATTCCAGGATCAAAGGTCTGATCTCTAGCACCGGTCACCGGATCAACTACTGC
>CALJAE010000068.1 GCA_938028175.1 uncultured Acidimicrobiales bacterium | reverse complement strand
GGCCCGAATCATTTTGCGTCGTTTCCCAAAAGCACTTTTCACCAAACGTTCAAACACTTCGTAACTGGGATCGTCCAACTGTCGTTCTTTGCGACTTACTCGAACCAAACAAGATTCCACTCGGGGCTGTGGCACAAAGACTGTTTCCGGTATTCGAGCAACAACTTCTGCATCAGCCCAATAGGCAGTAATTACCGACGGAATTCCATAGATCTTGGAGCCAGGGTCTGCCGCTAAGCGTTGACCCGCCTCAAGTTGGACCATCACTAACATCTCAGAAATCAATGGCTCGTTCTTCAGTAATTCCAGAATCAGCGGAGTCGAAATGTTGTACGGCAAATTGGCTATCAACTTTGCGGGGCCCGAAAGAATCTCTCCCCAATCAACCTCTAGAACATCTCGATTTACTACGTTTACTCCATCCGCCACTTCCGCTGCTTCGAGGTTCTGATTTAGCAATTCAAGAACATGGCGATCGAGCTCAACAGCGGTGACAGATTCACAAACCTCAGCAAGAGCGATAGTTAATGACCCAAGACCAGGACCAACCTCAATTACATGATCTTCCGGAGCAAGTTGTGCCAACGAAATAATCTTGTCGACGATGTTTCCGTCAACTAAAAAATTCTGACCCAAAGCCCTACTTGGAGCCAACCCTTGAGATTCAAGCTGATCGAGAATCATTGACCTTGTGAGACGATACATAATAACTAAGCAATTCCGAAGAAAGCTTTTGTGTTACTTGTAGTTAACTCAGCAAATTCATCGACGGCCTGTCCTCGCAGGTTTGCAATAAACTCACCAACCACTGCAACTCTCGCAGGAACGTTTGTCTCACCTCTATGAGGAACTGGCGCCAAGTAGGGGCTGTCTGTTTCGATCAAGATTCTGTTATCCGGAACGATCTTTGCTGCAGCCGCAACATCGTCGGCGGCAGATGGAAAGGTCACAATCCCAGAAAAAGATATATGCGCACCTTCCTTCAAACACTTCTCGACTTCTTGCGTGCCACCTGTAAAGCAATGGATGACGGTATTTGATGGCCAACCCTCTGATGCCAGAACATCAAATGTGTCATCCCAAGCTGAACGCGTGTGGATCACCAAAGGCAATTCATGTTTGTGAGCCAGTCGAATTTGCTCTGCAAACACTGTGCGTTGGGTTTCCCGTGGCGAGTTGTCGTAGTGATAATCAAGCCCACACTCCCCCACAGCAACTACACCTGGTTTACCCAAATGTACTTCTAAATCCCCCATACCTTCGGATGCAACATGTGGATGAATTCCTAGAGAAGCAGAAATACTTTCATAATCAGCTGCTACTTTGCAGGCCTGCTCCCAATCCTTCGACTCGCACGCAATATTTACCAAATGGTTAACGTCTTGCGCCTCAATCGCTTTCTCAAAATCAATTTTGGGATCACTCAGATGACAGTGTGAATCAATCCACATATTTACTCTGCTTTGAGTCTCGGAAAGACTGGCTTAGGTTGCGCTAGTTCTGCACCACCAGGATACTGACCCCAAGCCATTGCATCTGGCATGACCTGAGCATCAGGTGAGCCTGGCATCCCGATCGCTTCCCAAATTTGCTTAGAAGATTCGACCAAAGCCGGCGAAGCAAGTATTGTCGCAATACGCAACACCTCTAAGGCACTACCAAGAATCGCTCCAACTTCGTCAGAGTTATCTTCTAACTTCCAAGGTTCTGTCTCCCCCAGGTAGGCATTGGTTTCTCTAAGTAAGTGCCAGACCGAATCCAAAGCGATCGACGGCGTGAAGTTGGTCCAACCCTCGCTCGCTTTTTCGTAGGCTTCGGTTGCTAGTTTCGCCAACGGACTCTCTGGGTCTGGGACCGGAGCCGTGCCTCCCAGTTTCTTGCCTACCAATGTAACTACTCGAGATGCCAAGTTTCCATAGGTGTTAGCTAGATCAGCGTTGTATCGCTCAATCATATGCTCATAAGAGAACTCTGAGTCAGCGCCAATACTTACATCTCGCAAGAAGTGGTAACGGTACCCGTCAACCCCAAAGTCCTTTATCAAGTCATCTGGATGAATCTGGGTCAAACCTGTCTTCGACAGTTTCTTGCCACCAATCAGCAAGAAACCGGTCACATTCACCTGCTTAGGTGGTTCAAATCCTGCTGCGATCAACATCGCTGGCCAATAGACACAATGGAACCTAAGAATGTCTTTGCCAATAACGTGATGAGAATTAGCCCACAGTCGCTCGAACTTCTCAGTGTCGCTAGCATAGCCCGCACCGGTCACATAATTAATGAGTGCGTCATACCAAACGTAGAACACATGCTCGTCGTCCCAAGGAACTTTCACGCCCCAGTCAATAGAGGTTCGACTGATCGAAACATCATCTAAACCTTGTTCTACAATTCCAAGGGCTTCGCTAGCTTTACCAGCTGGCTGAATCGCCCCTGACTCAATCCATTCCCTAAGTGGTTTTTCAAACTCTGACAACTTAAAAAAGTAGTTGTCTTCTTCTAACCACTCAGCTGGCTTCTCGTGAGTCGGACAGTTACCTTCAACCAGGTCATCTTCTGTGTAGTAAGCCTCGCAGCCAACACAGTAATGACCAGAATAGGTACCCTTTTCTATATAACCGTTCTCCTTCATACGAAGAATGAACTCTTGAACAACTTTGTGATGTTCTGGCTCAGTAGTTCGAATAAACCGATCCTCTGAAATATTTAGACTCTTCCAGGCCTCTTGGAAACGACTAGATGTCACATCAGCTTGCTCAAGCGGAGTCAAACCATTGGCCTCAGCGGCTCTTTGTATCTTCAGTCCATGTTCGTCTGTTCCAGTCAGAAACATAGTGTCTCGCCCCATTAACCTGTTCCAGCGCGCCATTGCATCGGCAATAACTGTGGCGTAAGCATGCCCAATATGAGGCACGTCATTTACATAGTAAATAGGTGTGGTGACGTAAAAAGTTTCCATTAGTTCTAAAGGCTAACCGATGTTCGGTCACCTGGGACACCTATATGAGATGCTCTAAAGCTGAACCAGCAACAAAACTACAATGACCTGGACCGGTATGGCCCAGGTCATTGTAGAAATTTAGATCCCGACGGTTTTTAGCCGGCTGGGACTAGTACAACTCGACGGTTTAGAGTCGCAGCATCGGCATCTTCGTGAGGCACTAGTGGCTGATCTGGGCCAAAGCCTTCAACATCCAGTCTGTCTTCGAGGCTGCCTTCGCCATCGGCTGCATCAATAAGGAAATCTCTGACCACGCCAGCTCGCAAGAGGCTTAGCTCTCTGTTGCGCTCTCCGTCGTCTCGAGCCTGACCAATGTTATTGGTATGTCCCTCAACTACGAAGCCTTGTTCTGTGTTCTCAAGAAGGAATGGGAGCACTTCGCTGGTCAAAGAGTCTTGGCTAGCAGCAGTTAGAACCGAACTATTCTCTTCGAACTGGAATGGCCCAATGTTTAGCGCAGCATTCAGGCTTCCCTCATCTACTGTAGATGGAGCAACAGGTCCTGCTTCCTCAGTCTCGGTTTCTTCGGTTTCTTCAGGTTCTGCTTCTTCTAACTCTTCAGTTTCAGTTTCTGGGCCTGCTGGTTCAGCCGAGCCACTAGCTCCGCCTTCAACAACCATGAGTTCATTAAACACAGACTCGATACCGTCGACTCCACTAATTGCTTCAACAACGCTGTCCGCTTCTTCTTGAGAAGAAACAACTCCGGCGACAGCTGCTAAGCCGTTACTAGTTGCGACAACCTCAATGCTTGCGTCTTCGAGCTCTAGCCCATCGATAGCGTCTGCCGCTGCCTGTGTAAGGTCAGGATCGATGGTGCTTTCTTCTTCAACACCCTCTTCAACTGGCTCAACGACTTCTTCAGTCTCACCTTCGGCCAAGTTTTCGTCATCATCAGAAGTTAGTTCCCCAAGGATCAGAGCGACTGCCGCAAGTGAGATTAGACCGGCGATGACCCACCATAGCCAACTTGGATCTGACTCTTCTTCGTCCTCATCATCAAAGAAAGGCCTACGAGCTGCCGCTGGAGTGACTGCCTCGTAGCTATCCTCTGCTTCTTTCTTTTTCTTCTTAGCAGGCTTCTCGCCTTCGGTTTCTTGATCAACTAAGAATGAGCCAAGATCTTCACCTGTGATCTTGTTCGAATCGACTTGCTTAGCTGTCACCGATGCCACAACTGGCATGATCATTGGAATGAGACGCTTGAAACTTGACTTACTAAGGCCAGTCTCAGAAGCGAACGAATCGACAAGTTCAGTGGTCTTGCCTGGCAGTACTTTTCGCATGATGCGCGCACCTGCTTTGTTGTCGCCCTTTTCAAAGTACGCAGGAAGATCATCGAGAATCTCAACTTCTTGTTCCTCTAGAACTTCGGTTACAACAGCTGAGCCGCCTGGCTTTGTCGCTTTGTCTGAGAATCCCTCGAAAAGACGTGGAACAAGTGAGTCAATCACTTCACTAGCCTTCTCAGTATCGCTGCCAGTCTGACTAGCTATAGCTTCAAGAGTTTTCTTGCCCTTGAGTGCTTTTGTTGTTTCTTGAACAATGGAGTTCATGTTCCGCCCTTAATTAGTTGATCCAAATTGTAATTTGCCGCCACAGCCAGAAATTACTTCGCTTAGATACTACCAACGGATTGGAAATGTCACATCAAATAGATGGGCTGATCAAGCGATTACCTTTATATAAGGCCTTTTGAGAGCTCATAGAC
>CALJAE010000067.1 GCA_938028175.1 uncultured Acidimicrobiales bacterium | reverse complement strand
CAGGCCTAGAACTACACTTAATTTTTTTTGCTTTTTGTCTTGTCGTCCATTTTTACCTATCGCTAGTGAGATCTTTACGACCTCCACCTCCGAGTTATCGACGCGATATTGGAGTTCTGTAATTTTTTTCTCGGAATGTCTCAAATAAGGTAGTTTTATAGCCTTAAAAACAAGTTTGGACGCCCGCAGGCGCCCAAACTACTACAAGATATGTACTAAGTATTATCGTTGAATACCGAACTCAACTCGGCGGTTAAGTGCTCGACCTTCTGCGGTGTTATTGTCGGCCACAGGTTCTGATTCGCCTCGACCTTCAACTATAAAGTCATCTTCAGAGAGTGCGTTGTCTGAGCCCGTTGCAACAACCGCAGAAACTACAAGTGACTGCACTACAGAGTTTGCACGGCGCTGACTTAGCTCTAGGTTAGCTGCATCAGTACCATCTGAGTCAGTGTGACCGGTTACAGTTGTTTGACCACTAGAAGCAAAGATAATAGGTAGTAGTCCGACTAGGCGCTCTTGATCAGCTGGACTTAGCTGAGCTGAAGCAGTGTCAAAGTTTAGACCATCGGTTAAAATAGCGAACGGGTTGTTATTTACCGAACCTGCTGTCCAGTTCTCAAAGTTGCTAAGACCACCTACGAATTCCGGGAAGCGGCTCCAAGAATAGCCAGCAAATAGGCTTTCATCTACACTCACGTTGACGGTAGTGTCTGCGCCGAATAGCTCGGTCGAAGAGTTTTGGATTAGAGTCTGTATCTCTGCGTTCTTGACAGAACCTGTGACTGTTGTAGATCCATTCTCATTGACTAGTTCAACTTCTGAGAACCCCTTTTGTTCAACAGTTATATTGTTGACGATCTCTTGGGTAAAGCCAGACTCTGCGCTAAGTAGAGCATCGAACTGATCTTTAAAGGCTTGTGTCGGTACCGTACCTGAAGCTGTAACAGTAGTATCTGTAACCTCTAGATCGCCGTTCTCGATGTTGGTAGCCATCATCGAAACGAGTCCGACAATCGCTGGGTCATACGGTTGAGCAGGAACGTCGGAGCTACCTGAAAGAGCATTTGAAGCACCATCACCATAAGTAAGAGCGATAACTGGATCTAGAGAGAATTTGGTTTGGGCATTAACTGCTCCAGCGGCAGCAAATGTATTCTGTGTGACCATAAACCGCACTCCGTTAGTAGCGAGTTCTGCCCCTTCGCCTCCTGTGACAAGACCTTCAGCGCTTTCGCCACTGGTATCGCCATCGACCATAAGATCAGATGAGATTGCAGTTGAGTCTCCGCTTCTACCAAGTAGAAGCCAAGCTATTCCGGCAATCAGACCTAGTGCTAGAAGACCTAGGATGATTGTCAATGGACCTTTGTTGTTTGTTTCTTCGTTCATTGTTGACCTGTTCTTGCAGTGGGATGCCTTATCCCTTATTTACTAGCTATCGACTTTTTAATGGCTATTATTAACTAAATCAACAGTATTGATTTCAATAAAACAGAAACGACTCATTTGCCAGTTTGCTTATTTGGTCCACTAAACAGGCTGAGTAGGCCCTAAACGCTAGTATTTTAGCAATATGAGCTCCGGTAATGCCAAAAAGCGAATTTTGGAGCTCAACAGGTTAATCTCAGCGGCGAATGTTGCATATCACGGCCACGACAAGCCAGAAATCACCGATTCGCAATATGACAAGTTACTTGCGGAGCTAAAAGAGCTGCAGAAAAAGTATCCACAGCTAGTTTCTGATGAAAGTCCGCTTGATCAAATCGGGGCACCTATTAATACAGCATTTAGTGCGGTCGAGCATCTTGAGCCAATGATGAGCCTAGACAATGCTTTTGAGATTGAGGATTTACAAGCATGGAACGAGCGAGTTGCCAGAGGCCTAGACGAAGACTTCAGCTACATAACGGAAATGAAGATTGACGGTGTCGCTTGTTCCTTACTGTATGAGGACTCTAAATTAGTTAGGGCAGCCACTCGCGGTGACGGCAAAGTCGGCGAAGATATCACAGCCAACGTAATGACTATTTCCTCAATCCCAGCCAAGCTAGTTGAAACAGTGCCTGGAAAATTAGAGGTTCGTGGGGAGGTCTATATGGACCTCTCAGTATTTGAGGATCTCAATAAGTCTCAGATAGATGCAGGACTGCCCACCTACGCCAACCCTCGTAACACTGCTGCTGGCAGCCTCCGCCAAAAAGACCCAAAGGTTACGGCTTCTCGAAAGCTTAGTTTTTGGGCCTACCAAATCGGTCATCATTCCGGCGACTTGCCTGTTGATTCCCACTCAGCTGGTCTTGATTGGCTTGGTGAACTGGGCTTGCCCGTTAACCCAGAGCGCAAAACTCATAAATCCTTCCCAGCGGTTGAGAAGAGAATTGGGGCAGGACTCGAGCTTAGGAATAAATTGGAGTACGAGATTGACGGGGTTGTCGTCAAGGTCGATAGCTTCGCCCAGCAGCAAACGCTTGGAGCCACCGCTCGAGCACCTCGCTGGTCGATTGCCTATAAATATCCTCCAGAAGAGAAAGAAACTAAACTTCTCGATATCCAAGTATCGATCGGTCGCACGGGTAAAGCCACGCCCTTTGCTGTTTTGGAGCCAGTTCTCGTTGGTGGTTCGACTGTCCAAATGGCAACTCTGCACAATGCTGATCAGGTTGCTTTAAAGGATGTGCGACCTGGAGATACAGTAGTCGTCCGTAAAGCGGGCGATGTAATCCCAGAGGTGTTGAGGCCTGTGCCGGCCGAACGTCCTAAGGGTTCGAAGCCTTGGAAGTTTCCTGTTAATTGCACATCTTGTTCTGAAAAACTAGTGAGACCCGAAGATGAGGCGCACACATTTTGTGTGAACTATGCATGTCCTTCGCAGCAACAAAGTCGTATTGAGTACTTCACATCTCGTGGAGCTATGGATATCGAAGGTCTTGGTGAGTCAACGGTTGCGCTCTTTATAGAAAAGGGTTTCTTGTCTGATGTGTCAGACATATATTCACTCCACTGGGACGAGATCTCGAAACTAGAAGGGTTTGGCAGAATCTCGATCGACAATCTCAAGCGAGCAATCGATGAATCGAAGAGTCAATCGCTCAGCCGACTTTTAGTTGGTTTCGGTATCAGGCACTTAGGGCCGACTGGAGCCGAGGCTCTGGCTAGTCACTTTGGCCACCTAGACAAGATCAAGGTCGCAACCGCAGAAGACATAGCAGCGATTGAAGGTGTGGGTCCATCTATTGCCACATCGGTTTCAGAGTTCTTTGCTCAGAAAAAGACTGAAATTGTTTTAGAGAAATTACGTTCGGCAGGCGTCAACTTTGCGGGGCCAGAAGTAGTTGAGGTCGAACAAACGCTGGCCGGGAAGACGGTTGTTATTTCGGGAGCAGTGCCAGGTTATAGTCGGACTGAAGCGGCTAACGCTGTGAAGATACGGGGAGGTAAGTCTCCTGGATCAGTTTCAGCTAAGACCGATTACCTAGTGGTCGGGGATAACCCCGGTGCTTCGAAGCTTAATAAGGCACAAGAACTAGGTATTCCTGTAGTGGTAGCTGACGACTTTGAATCATTGTTATCCAAGGGTGAAGCCTGATCTGGCGCCACTAGCTAATTCGAATTGATTTAGCAGCAGTCTCTCTGATACGCTTTATATACATGGTGGAGCGAAACGGGTTGGCTGATGCATCGAAGTTAGTTCGGCGCGCCACTCTTGCTAATGACCCAGATTTGATTCGAGAAATCGGCGAAGTTCTAGCCGACAAGGGTCACTCTGCCGCAGTTGACCGACTACTCGACCGTTCAATTGATGATTCGGTTATCCCTTTTAACTACGCTGATGATTTTTCTGCACTAAGGACCTATCACTCTTGGTGGGTTGACCGAATTCTTGAAGGTAGAAACCCGGTACAAGAAAAGATGACTATGTTTTTCCATAGCTTCCTTACTTCTAGTCGCAACTCTTCTGGTGGAAAATATGGCAGCGTCGCTC
>CALJAE010000066.1 GCA_938028175.1 uncultured Acidimicrobiales bacterium | reverse complement strand
TGAACTGTTGACCTCATCCTTACCATGGATGCGCTCTACCAACTGAGCTAAGGAGGCGTGGATAGACATTGTACACAATCTGGCCCTTTAGCGAACCAATATTATGAGGAACTCTTGCCTTTCAGCAGCTCGGATACAGATGTGAACACCGAGTCCAGCATCTCCTCTGTCAGACGTCCAGTCTGGGTATTCTGCTGTGACACGTGATAGCAATTTACAATTTCAAAGTCAGCCAACCCTTTATGGACCTCGCCATGGGCGAATTTGGGGCGAGGCTTCACTTCTAGGATTTTAGACACCTCGGTGAAAGCAATTCCTCCTAGACATAACAGCACCTTGGGTTTGATTAGCTCTAACTCTTTCACCAGGTACGGTGCACAGTTACTCTTCTCTTCTGCATTTGGCTTGTTTTGCGGAGGAACACATTTAACCGGCATGGTTATATAGCAGTTGTCTAGCTCGAGGCCATCGTCGATATGAGTAGCCTCTGGCTGATTTGCAAAGCCCGCTCTGTAGAGAGCTCCATATAACCAATCGCCCGAGCGATCCCCAGTAAAAATTCGTCCAGTTCGATTCGCTCCATGAGCGCCAGGCGCTAGGCCAACAATCATTAAATCAGCAGCCGGATCACCAAAGCCAGGCACACCTTTACCCCAATAGTCCTCGTCGATGTAGGCCTTACGCTTAGTCTCAGCTACTTCCTCTCGCCAGTCAACCAACCGAGGGCACTTGGTGCAGCCGATAACCCTTTGCTCCAAAGCTTTTAGCTCCGCATGGCTACTCATGGACACAATCCTAGCCCTGCGTGAAGAAACACAATCCAAAACTCGGTAGGCTTCAAACCACAATGGCCGACACCCCTGACCAACCAAAACCAACTCAGCTGATCCTGGTACGCCACGGTAAGACAACTACCACAGGCTCAATCCTGCCAGGTCGAACTCCTGGCCTATTTCTAAGCGAAGAAGGCATCGAGCAGGCAAAGGCCGTTGCTACAGACCTACATCGTAAATTAATTGAGGGCAAAGACACTCCGCCAGATATTGCTCTCTATGCCTCTCCGCTGGAGCGAACACAACAGACTGCCGAACCAATCGCCGAAGCACTAAAAGTAGAAACCCAGATCCTCGATGACATACTCGAAGCCGACTTTGGGGAATGGACGGGCCAAGAACTCGCCGAACTTCGCAAACTGCCAGAATGGAAACAAGTCCAAGAAACCCCTTCCACCTTTAGGTTTCCAGGCGGAGAGTCATTCACCGAGATGCAAGAACGTGTTGTTAATGGTCTTCTCAAGGTCAAAGACGCTCACCCTGGTGCAACAGTTGTCTGCGTAGCTCACGCCGATGTGATCAAATGCGCTATGGCCCACTTCTTAGGTATGGGATTAGATGACTTCCAGAGACTGTTTATAAGTCCATGCTCTGTTTCAGAGATTCTGTTTACAGAACACGGCCATATGATCACAACCATGAACTCTCTACCAGGCAGCTTTAAGCGGGAGGAAAACGGATAATGAACGAAGGCGAATTCGGCGAACAACCAGGCGAAGACCCAATCTATGACGGCAGAAACCTAAGCGACTACAGAGACAACACCCATTTTCGGGTGGGGGCTGCTGGGCAACCCGGCGACCGAGTCTTCTTCATCGAACTAGGTGACTACAGCACATCTCTGCAGGTAAAGATCGAGAAAGAACAAGCAGTCGCACTGGCTGGCTTCTTGACCAAGATCATGGCCGATATGCCAACCGTCGAAGACAGCCTTTTAATAGAACGGGCAGCTAACTACACCTCTCCCGCTAGGCCTAACCAATCAGACGTTGACCCTGCTTTTCCTGTCGGGGAAATATCTGTTGGGATAGACATGGCTCATCAAATGATGGTGGTGTCATTGATCGAGCTAGATACCAGTGCCTTCAGAGAAGCTACCGCAGAAGAGTTAGACCAATTAGCCCAAACAGACTTCCTTACCGAACAACTCGGACTAGAGGAAGCTGACGGTGACCAGGTAAAGCCAACCCTGAACGAAATTCGAATCTTGATCGACCAACACCAAGCCCAAGGCTTCATCACTGACACCAACGGACTGGTATCAAAAGGGCGTAAGCCTTGCGATTTATGTGGTCAGCCTCAGGACCCTTTGAGCCATCAGTGCCCAAGACTTAACTAGCGGCTTGTTGAGCATTAGATGACCGATCGCTATGAAAAAACATTCGGCATTAGCGCCGCCGAAGCGGAGCAACTAATAGCAAAGTCTTTCCAGGACGACCACGCTACTTTGCTCGGCCAGATAGCTAACTCATCTAACACAACCCTACTCATTGATACTGGCACCATAAACCAAAACTCAAATGGCGAAGCTGGCAGTAAAAACTACAAAGTTGTTTACAAGCCAATCGAAGCCGAACAACCACTCCATGACTTCCCAGAGAATCTGGCTAGACGTGAGGTAGCAGCATATGTTTTATCGAAGTTTCTCGGATGGGATCTGGTGCCACCAACGATTCTGGTGGATGGGCCGCTGGGCCTCGGATCTGCCCAGCTTTTTGTAGAGGCCGACTTTGCCGAGCACTACCTATCGCTGATCAAAGTTGTTGAAGACCGATCTACAGAGGACCAAGATCTACTTTCATGGATCGATTCGGTTGAAGAAACACTTCACCAAGTCTGCGCTTTCGATTACATAGCAAATAACACCGACCGCAAATCAAGCCACTGCATCCTAGATGAACAAAGCCGCCTAGTTTGGG
This sequence comes from uncultured Acidimicrobiales bacterium, assembly GCA_938028175.1. Taxonomy (GTDB): domain Bacteria; phylum Actinomycetota; class Acidimicrobiia; order Acidimicrobiales; family SZUA-35; genus JAHDDW01. Next base: position 386 of record CALJAE010000066.1, on the reverse strand, counting down.
GCATAGATCAAGGACTTTGCTTCCACGAGCTATACAAACTCCGAACCGTTATATGGGATTTCGCCGACCAGCCTCTACCAAGCCAAATTACCGAGAAGCTAACTCAGCTACTCGACACATGGGCTGACTTTAAACGGTCGCTTGGCAACTATCAACTCGATAAAGCAGAACTTTTAGGCACTTTCGAACTTGATGTATTGAAGACCCGGACACGATCACTCGTGTCGTCGAACCGTTTCCCTATCGATGAAACCGGTGGACGTAGATACCCATGGCCTATTGTTTAAGAGGTAGTACGATCAGCGATTTCAGGGATTACTGAAGTCTTAGTTAGTGTGTATTCCTGGAAGAACGGGAAGAAACCAGTTAGAGCCGTAGCACGTACG
>CALJAE010000065.1 GCA_938028175.1 uncultured Acidimicrobiales bacterium | reverse complement strand
TAAGACGCGTCCATGTAACTCAGGCGGCCTTCTATAGTGTCTTCAACGGCTAGTCGTTCTTGCTCTAGAGCTAGGTCTTGTAATAGTCCGTCGGTTAGGTTCTCGTGGTGCTCGACTCTTTGAACGCCTGAGAGTTTGTTCGTGGTGCCAATGAGAATGATACGGATGTCGTAGGCAAGGGGCGAAGTAGCTAGAGAGACTGCCGTGTCTACTAGAAATGTTTCTTGGCTTTGTGCATCTTGGGCTTCAATGGCAACAGAGCGGACTTGTTCAAGATTTAGAAATGTGATGGCTCCGTTGGGAAGTGTGCCAAGAGGTATGAGGGTGGCGGTTCCAATTGGGGCGTAACTGAGTGATTGGTCATAGCTAGTGAGGTCCGATGGTGGCGTGAACACCCATGTTCGGGTTCCATCGATTCTCTCGAATTCTGGAGCAAGAGTGTTAGTAGGCTCTGCTGTGGCTTCAGGGTCGCCAATGAAATGAACTTGGTTGTCTTTGGCGGCCACAGTAAGTATTCCTAGATTTTGGCTTGCAGTCGAGAGAGCTCTGCAAGCGACTTCTAGTAGCTTTGCTTTATCAGTTTGTTCGGCCTGGTTGAGCAGGTTGGTAAGGTCCCGCCTGGGTGAGGGTTGGCTAAGTTCTACTAAGTTCGCTTCGTTTGTCATCTTGCTTGGGTTGGGTTTGCGAGCACGAAGTTTGCGTCGTCGTTTGTGAACTAACGCCTTTAGATACCATGCTCCGATAACTGTAGTAACACCAGCAGCAATCGGCCATGCAAGAGCTCCGCTGTCATCATCATTTCCATATTCTGAGTCCATCGTTTGTTGTGTCGAACTGCGATGTTGTGGTGTTGTGGCGTTGGGTATCTTCGTCGTCTCTGAAGGTACAGATGTCGGGGCTGGTTCGGCGTTTGAATAGTTAGGGATTTCAATTTGTTGTTGAGGGTAGATTAGATCTGGGTTCGTCATCTGGTTTCGTTCAACGATGGTTTGCATATCGTTTGCAATGTCTGCTAGAGAGACAAACCCGCCAGCTTCGGTGATGTTATCTTCAGCGATTTCCCAGACCGTGTCACCGCTTTGCACATCGATAGTTTGAAACTCAGTGGTGGGTATATTTATGAGCCAGCCAGCGCTCACGAACTCTGTACTGTTTGTGACTGTGATTGTCTCGAATGTCTTGCCGAGGTTGGCTTGTCTGATTTTGTTGAAGGAGTGGCCGCTGCCGTAAAATTCTTCTGATATCGAGTACCAGGAGTCGCCCTCTTTTGTGAGATAGCTAACCAGTTTGGCTTCCGATTGTTGCATGTCGGCACTTGATGTTTTCTGTGGTGTTTTGGTCTGACTCTCGACGAGTGGTTGAACTAGTGAGCTTTCAGGTAGGGAGATGTTTGCGCCTGCCGGTTTGACTAAAGCTAAGAGCATTGTGATTGTAAGTATGGAGTGTCTGGCGAGTTGTTGAATGCCTGGGATTCTTAGCGTTGTTGTTTGGTTTTTGATGGCCGAAACTGTTTCGGTTGTCATAGATATCACTAGTAAGGCCCATAGAACCCAAAGAACCATCGCTAGTAGATCTATGACAAGGTGTCCTGGTATCGGTTCAACTCCTTCAAAGACAAGTTTCCAAATGTCGACTTGTTCTGTGCCAGGTAGGGGGTTGCCTATGAGCATGGCGAGAGCGATTGGTGATCCAATAATTATTGCAGCCAAAGCGCCTAGCGAGATTATGCCTTTGGCGATCGTGATTGATTTTCTCATTGGTACTTTCTTATCTGTCTTGCAGCGGTGTGGCGGAGCTATCGGATGTAATGGTTTTGGTGACACCAGTTATTGACTTTGTGGTTTCGCTGACGGTTACTTGGACTTGGTTGGTTGTGATTTCCAGGTTGGTGATGGCGAGGTTCGGGTAGTTGGCTATGTGCCTGTAGGCGGTTTGTGCGGCTTGGGTTTCGTCGATTTCTGTTTCACCCGTTGTTAGATAGAGGTCGATGTTGATTTCTTGTGATGCCGCTCTAGCTGTGTTAGCTGCGGCTTCTCTGGTTCTTGTATAGCTGTTGGTGAATTGGGCGTGGGATATTACTGCGGCGATGAGTGCGAATAAGACTGCTGTAAATAGGGCGGCGGTTATTGAGATTGAGCCTTTCTCATTTCGATGAGTTTTGTTCATTGGCTACTCCGAAAGGTATCTACTATCTCGGTGGCGGTATGGGTCTTGGTGATGGTCTTGGATCCGAATCCGCCGACTAGTTGGCTTTGTCCTGTGCAGGTGATCGATGCTGTGACTTGTCCTCCGGGTTGCAGGTCTGCGATCAGTATTAGATCCGAGCACGAAATGGCATCGTTTGATGAGGTTTTGTCGAGAACGGTTTGGGCAGCGTTGTGTGCTCCTGCTTGTGTTTGTTGTTGTGATGCGGAGCGTGCGGCTTCGTTTGCTGTAGCTCGAGCTGCAGAATCTGTTTCTAGGGTTCTGGTTGTTATCGAGATGGTAGCGAGCGACACGATCAACAAAATTGGCAGCACGAGGGCTGCTTCCAAAGCTACTGCTCCATTTTCGTTTCTTAGGTTCATTGTCTTGCTTCCAGTGAAACGATTTGTTCGATTGGTGCTGCTGCCTGTGCTGTTACTGTCATGGGTAGTGGTAGTAGTTTGAATGGTGTGCCTGTTACTGTCACGGTTACGGTGTTTGCGTCACGTTCGACTGCTGTTGTTGAGTTTTTTATGCCAGGTATCTGTTGTGCTGCGTTTTGGGAGGCAAGTATGCCGTCGTTGTTTGTGGCCTGGTAGTAACTAGCTTCTTCTGCTCCTTGTTCTGCTGCAGTTTGTGCTACTCGTTTGGCGAAAACTAGAAATATGTATTGAGTTAGTAGCAACAGCACTATCAGTAAGAATGGAAACACTAGAGCTGTTTCAATCGAAACGTAACCGCCTTCTTTGCCTGAGCGGTTGTGGCTTGTTGGTCGTTTCATGGTTATTAGAGGCTGTTGGGGATTTTGTTTTCAGCGTCATCTTGCAGCGCTCCAAATTTGGTAGCGATGGCTACGGCTATAGCGATCATAATTCCGCCGACTATTGCAGCCTCCAAAGAAATCGCACCCCGTTCGGTGGGCTTGTTTCGTTGCTGGTACCTCATAGATAGGTCTATGTAGACCTTGTTTATGATGTGCATTTTGCTCTCCGTTTCATAGTTGTATTTGAGATAGGCCGTCCAGAACTGCAAAGCCGAGCAGTAGTACGAAAGAAAGAAAAATGAGAGCAGTTGGCAATATCAGTTTTGAGGTGTTGTTTTCCGAATCGTCCAATGTGGATTGGGCAAACTTGCGGGACTGTTGACGGGCTAGATCTTGGAGTGTTGTTTTTGAGGTGCCGCCTTCATCGGCAATAGCGACCAGGCGGGCTAGGTTTTCTAGTTCTGGTAGCTGGTATAGATCGGCGAGTTTTTGTATCTCGCTTGCGAAAGTGTTTTCCGAAGTCATTGATGCAGCGGCTGCATTTCGTAGTTCGATCCAGGCTGCACCATTCCCATAGCTAGCGGAATTGCGTAGAGCTGACTGGACGCTTTGGCCTCCGGCTACTGCGGTAGCGGCCAATTCTTGGTATATGCAGAGAGCTTGATTCATTCGGAGTTTATGTTCTTGGGCTTGCCGTGTGGCTCGTCTTTTTGGGGCTATCCAGCCGAGTGCTGCGAATAGCGCAACCAACAGCGCGGCGATTACTGCAGAGCTGCTCAAGAGTGTAAAACCGATGATTGTGGCAGCGATGGTCGCACATGCGGCGCTTAAGAACTGTTCGTAGGCAAAAACTTCTACTGGTTTTCTTATGATCGCTAGGTCATTAACGATGTCAGACTCGCCGGTTCTTTGTAGTCCGGCTAGTTGGGTTCCGAGTTTGTCTGTGCGATCACCCGAGTTTGAAACTTGTGCTGGGAGTGGTGGGACCAGTGTGTAGGTCCGCCAGAATACAACTAGACCTGTTGATGCAGTTAGGCATAGTAGGAGTACAACGATTATGGGTTCCATCATTTTGCTCCTTGCTTGAGTGAGAATTCCTGCTTCGCTAGGCTTCGAGTTAAATGGTCAGCCATTACCCAGCCCCCAAGAGCACAGCCAAATACAACCGCTAGCTTTATCTCGCCACCTATATCTCGTTGGTAGACACTCAACAGATCCGGTGCCATCAGAAACAGGCCGATTATCATTATGATCAACAGCACGCTTAAGCCTTTAATCTCAAACTCTTGTTGACGCCTACTGGTTGCAACTTTCTTAGTTGCGTTGATGTATTCGTTGAGTGTTTCAGAGATGTTGCGCATAGTTTCGCCGAGGTTTGCTGTTGCATAGGTGTTTGCTTGGAGTAGGTGTGCGCCGAGCAGGTCTCCGGCGGGGTCTCTAAGCTCTATTGCGAATACTTCGATTGCTTTATCAAACGACCTTGTTGCCAAGTTGGCTCTTAGCGTTTTGACTTGGTTCGCTATAGGTTTCGGTGGGGTGGCTGCTGCGGTCGTTATTGCTTTTGTGATTGATTGTCCACCGCCAATGCTGTCGGCAAGGGATTGAGTGAAGGTTGATATTGCTTCGGTTCGGGCTTCGGCCTCTTTTCGAATAGTTTGCTTTGTTATCAGTGAGTGGGCGAGCGCTACGGCTGAGCCTGCGGCTATTGCAAGCGAGGCCAGGCCAGTAATGGTATAGGTGGCAGCACAAACGGCGGCCGCTACTGC
>CALJAE010000064.1 GCA_938028175.1 uncultured Acidimicrobiales bacterium | reverse complement strand
CGCAGCGATCCCATCAATGATTGATAAAGCTGTTGAGTTTATGTACAGAACCGAAGACGACACTAGGTTCTTGGAAGTCACATATCAGAATGGTGATAAGGAAGTCTTGCACTTTAAAGACTTCTCCTCTGGTGCGATGATTGAGAATATTGTTCGCCGTGCCAAGAAGCTGGCCATCAAGAGATATCTCGATGAGGGTGAGCGTGGCATAAAGACTGACGACTTACTCGAGTCTGTTTCTCAGGAATATAAAGAGCACGAAGACTTGCCTAACACCACTAACCCCGATGATTGGGCGAAGATCTCTGGTCAAAAGGGTGAACGAATTGTTTATGTTCGTACGCTCATCGGTGGAGACAAGGGTGACAAGACAGGTGGACGTTCTATTGAGCAGGTGGCTACTGGGCAGTACCTGTAAAGGTAGGTGACTCTGTGGCTGTTCCAAAGGTAATAGGTTTAGAAACTGAATATGGAATAACTGTCAGTGGCGCAGAGGACTGGAACCCTGTAACTGCGTCATCGGTCCTGATTAATGCGTATGCTGCTAACCAAGCAAGTAAGCGAGGTCGAATCGAGTGGGACTTTGCTGATGAGTCACCGGGAACTGATGCACGCCACGACGGAGTGGTTAGAAATCAATCACCACCGATAGTTGAAAGCCACCTCGTAAATACTGTCCTAACAAATGGTGCTCGCTTCTATGTCGATCATGCTCACCCAGAGTTCTCCACACCGGAGTGTAGAGACCCGCTAAGTGCTGTCTTGTATGACTCCGCCGGAGACCAAGTGATGATCGATGCGATGGCGGCAGCCGATGCTTCGTCGCCGGATCAACGCAGCACGATTATTTACAAAGATAACTCAGATCGAAAGGGCAACGCCTACGGCTGCCACGAGAACTATTTGATCGACCGGGCCTATCCGTTTGGAAAGTTGGCACAGGTAGCCACTATCCATTTCATCACGCGCCAGCTTTTCACTGGTAGCGGCAAAGTCGGCTCAGAACTTCCTAACGGGGAACAAGTTGACTACCAAATCACTCAACGAGCTGACCACTTTGAAAATGAGGTAGGCCTCGAGACAACTCTTAAGCGCCCAATCGTGAACACTAGAGACGAGCCTCACTCTGACGCCGACAAGTATCGCCGATTTCATGTCATCGTGGGCGACGCCAACATGTGTCAGATAGCTACGTTTCTAAAGGTCGGCACTTCGGCGATTGTATTTGCGATGGCTGAAGATGGCGCCTTCAACCCTGACTGGGCAATCGTTGATCCAGTCCAGGCTTTACAGTCAGTGAGTCGAGATCTTTCCCTTAAGCAGCCACTCAAGCTTGATAACGGCAAATCAGCAACGGCTCTAGAGGTCCAGTGGGACCTTTTGGAGCTAGCTCGTAAATGGGCCGACAGCGCTGATATCTCATCGGTTGGTGAGAAGAGCGTTGAAATGGTGTTAGCTCATTGGTCCGAGGTTCTCACGCTGTTGGAGTCCGATACCGAAAAGCTTGTTGGGAAACTCGATTGGGTAACCAAAAGATACTTACTAGATGCATACTCTAAACGTCACGACTGTGAGCCTGGGGATCCAAGACTGTCTGCGCTTGACTTACAGTATCACGACCTGCGTCCAGGAAAGTCGTTGGCTCAGAAGGCCGGACTCGAGACGCTGTTCACTGATGAGCAGGTTAGAACTGCGACAGCTAAAGCGCCCGAAGATACACGGGCCTACTTTAGGGGAGAGGTAGTTTCCAAGTTCAGTGACTCGATAGTGGCCGCAAATTGGGATTCGGTAGTACTGGACACGGGATCCAACTCGTTGCAGCGGATTCCTATGATTGAGCCTACGAGGGGCACTAAGGAGATGATTGGTGAGCTGCTGGACTCCTGCGATACGGCAGAAGACTTGATTGCTCGACTACAGGGCTAAGCGATAGTAAGCTTACGGACATGGCAGAGCGCGAGCAAATCAAAAAGACCTCTAAGACCGAGAAGCAGTCTGAAGAAGAGGTAGAAGAGCTCCCAGGTAAGAGCGAGTCAGGCGAAGCCTTGAAAGCCGAGCTTGACGATCTGTTGGATGAGATCGACGATGTTCTAGAAACGAACGCTGAAGATTTCGTCAAAGGTTACGTTCAAAAAGGTGGCCAGTAGGGTCGACATCTTGGCCGGTCGGCTCGGCTAAGATGTCCCGATATGTCCTTGCCAAACTTTGATGTTTCTGAAGACCCAGGTCCAAGCTTCTTTCAGCTGTTGCGACAACAAAACGAAAACGTTTTCGATGTTCCAAAAGTTGAGAACTCCGACCTAATTGAGATTACTCACGGCACCACGGTTGTGGCTGCGAAATTTTCTGATGGAGTTGTTATTGCTGGTGACCGCCGAGCGACTTCGGGCAACCTAATTAGTTACCGCACGATGCAGAAAGTGTTCCCAGCCGATAAGACATCTGCTGTAGCAATTGCTGGTGCAGCCGGCCCTGCAATTGAAATGGTAAAGCTATTTCAACTGCAGCTAGAGCACTATGAGAAGGTAGAAGGTAGGACGCTTTCAACCGAGGGTAAAGCCAATCAGCTGTCACAAATGTTGAGAGCTCACCTTCCAGCAGCAATGCAGGGAATGGTCGTAGTGCCAATCTTTGCTGGCTATGACAGTGACTCTAACCATGGCAGGTTGTTTGCCTTCGATGTCACGGGTGGTCGTTATGAAGAGAGTGACTTTGTCGCTTCAGGTTCTGGCTCTCTATTTGCCAAGACTGCTATCAAACTAGATTACGATATTGACGCCTCAGCTGATGAAACAATTAATCTGTTGATCAAGGCGCTCTTTACTGCCGCTGACGATGACTCGGCAACCGGTGGCCCGGACAAGATGAGAGGCATCTATCCACTCGTTGCTTCAATCACAGCTGATGGTTACACCGAACTCGAAGAGTCAGATATCGCTGCCAGGTTTGACCGACTTCTAGGAGAGGGGAGCTAGTTATGACAATGCCTTTCTATGTGGCACCTGAACAGCTAATGAAGGACCGAGCTGACTTTGCTCAAAAGGGTATAGCCAGAGGGCGTTCGCTAGTGGCACGTCTTTATGCGGATGGCATCATTATTGTTGCAGAGAATCCTTCAAGAAATTTGAGAAAGATCTCCGAAATTTACGACCGCATAGCGTTCGCAGGCGTTGGGCGCTACAACGAATACGACCAGCTTCGTATCGCCGGTATCCGCCACGCTGATATGAAGGGATATCAATACTCGAGAGAGGATGTTGACCCTCAAGCTCTAGCAAACCAATACGCTCAAATGCTTGGACAGATTTTTACACACGACACGAAACCACTTGAGGTAGAAATCGTAGTTGCTTCTGTAGGTAAGGATCGAGAGGGGGACCGTCTCTTCCATATACGTTACGACGGTTCGGTTTCAGACGAAGACGAATTTGCTGTACTAGGTGGCGAAGCTGAAACCATTATCGAAAGAGTTGCTGATGGCTTCAATATCGAAGACGACGAGTCAGCAGCGTTATCGTCTTGTGTTTCTGCTATCGCAGGTGACCGTGAACTCGGTGTCGAAGAGCTCGAAGTCGGTTTGTTAAGACGTGGGGAAGATGGTCGACTATTTGAAAGACTTGAGAACTCTGCGATCCAGACTCTAATGAACGGAAGCTAGATGTCATTGGAACGTCGAATCTACGGCATTGAGACCGAGTATGGCGTTACCTGTACTTATCAAGGGCACCGAAGATTAAGCCCCGATGAAGTTGCGCGTTATTTATTCAGGCGCGTCGTTTCTTGGGGGCGATCCTCTAACGTATTTTTGGTTAATGGCTCCCGACTGTATTTAGATGTTGGCAGCCATCCAGAGTATGCAACAGCCGAGTGCGACACGATTGGACAAGTTGTAGCTCATGATAGAGCAGGTGAACGAGTTCTTGAAGAACTGGTCGAGTCAGCAGAGGATCGTCTTGTGGAAGAGGGCATCGCTGGCGATATACATCTGTTTAAAAACAACACTGACTCTGCCGGTAACTCTTATGGCTGTCACGAGAACTATTTGACACTGCGTTCTGACAATCTCAACTATTACTCTGAGATTCTGATCCCGTTCCTAATTACTCGTCAAATTTACTCGGGAGCGGGCAAGGTGCTTCAGACTTCTCGTGGCGCCAAGTACGTGGTTTCGCAAAGAGCCGAGCACATCTGGGAAGGTGTATCATCTGCTACAACTCGCTCACGACCGATTATCAATACCCGTGACGAGCCTCATGCGGATGCCGAATCTTATAGGCGCCTGCACGTTATAGTCGGTGACTCCAACATGAGCGAGTACACCACCTTCTTGAAGGTCGGCGCCATGGCGGTGCTGCTGCGCATGGTCGAAGATCCGGGCTGCATCCTTCGGGACATGACGCTCGAGAATCCGATTCGGGCCATCAGGGAGATCAGCCACGACCTGACCCTGACCCGCCGGGTTCGCCTGGCGAACGGTCGAGAGGCCTCAGCGCTCGAGATTCAGAGCGAATACCTGAATCGGGCGCTTCGCTACGAGGAAACCCACGGGTTCCCCGAGGACGAAACCAAGGCGCTCCGTATGTGGGAGCACGTGATGACCCATTTGGAGAGCGATCCGTTCAAGCTTGAAACCGAGTTGGACTGGGTCATCAAGTACAACCTGATCGAGGCGTATCGAGCCAAGCACGACCT
>CALJAE010000063.1 GCA_938028175.1 uncultured Acidimicrobiales bacterium | reverse complement strand
CCTTGTTGATCATCTTGGCGTAGATCGAGTACAAGTGCTTTTCTCGTCCAACTACTCGTGCAGAGATATCCATCTCTTTGAGGCGGCTGTCGATTAGTTCTAATACTTGAGTTAGAAAGAATTCTCTTTCTGGCGCACGCTGGGCGACCATATGTTCAATCTCTGCAAACCATCTTGGGTGGATAGTCGCAAACGACAAATCTTCGATCTGCTGCTTGACATATTGCATACCCAAGCGATTCGCCAGCGGAGCGTAAAGTTCAAGTGACTCGTGTGCAATTCTGTAACGCTTGTCTTCCGGCAGCGGAGCAATTGTTCTCAAGTTATGGAGACGGTCACACAATTTGACTATGAGTACCCGTAGATCTTGAGCCATGGCGACGATCATCTTACGGAAGGTTGCCGACTGCTGTGCTTCCTTTGAATCGAAGTTGATGCGATCTAGCTTTGTTACACCATCAACAATGTTTGCTACTTCTTCTCCGAAGTCTCTTTCAATTTTGTCCAGCGTGACAGCGGTATCTTCTACGGCATCATGTAGTAACGCAGCCGCAATACTTTGATGATCGAGCCCCAAACTGGCAACAACTTTTGCGACTGCAAGTGGATGCGTTATGTATGGCTCGCCGGAGCGACGCCTTTGACCTTCGTGCGCCTCGGCAGCGACAGCGTAGGCCTTGACGATCAGATCAGCGCTTTCCTTGTTCTCGTCCCCTTGGAAACGTTTAAGTAGGGGCTCGACGACTCCCGCATCCAGTCTGCGCTTTCTGCGCCAAGGAACTGTTCTTTCAACGGTAACCATCTACTAATAGATTATCGCTTTAATTGTCAGTGTGCTGAAGAGATTTTTCGCCTGAATCAAAGGCTAGCTCTTATTCTTTCTGGCCTTAGGAGCAATCATCCCAACACCATCGGACGAAGACTTACGACTGGAGCCAGACTTAGTGCCTCGCCGTTGAGCTCGTTTACGCTCAACCTGGTCTTGTTCTTTTTCAGACGGAAGCACCTTGCGAAGCCAAACCAGTATTGGACTTGCGAAGAAAATCGACGAATAAGTTCCCAGAATCAAACCTATAAATAGTGCCAATGAGAAACCGGCCAAACTCGAAGCCCGTAGCACGAGGCTTCCCACAATCAGCATTGAAGCTACCGGCAGCACGGTTGTGATTGTGGTGTTGATTGAACGTGCCACCACTTGATTCATCGAGTGGCTTACTAACTTGCCGTACTCGTCAAAGTTAACCAACGGACTAGATTCGTTTTCCTTAATCTTGTCAAACACAACAACCGTGTCGTAAAGGGAGTAACCGAGGATGGTCAACAGCGCAATAACCGTTGACGGGCTAACTTCAAGGCCGGTAAGGGAATACACACCAGCGGTAATAATCAGATCGTGCACCACAGCTGACAGGGCCGCTATCGCCATCTTGCCTTCAAGCGTGACAGCCAAGTAAATGGCAACGACGATTCCAAATATTACGAGCGCTCGGACAGCGCTGTTAGTTATCTGATTACCCCAGGTCGGCCCAATTGAGTCTTGACCAATAGCGTCACTATCAACCCCAGCTACTTCGGCTAGCGCATCTCTGACTTCTCCGAGGTTGGTGACATCAGTCGATACCTGAACGTTAAATTCGTCGACCGAACCTTCGTCGCCGCCGACCTCCTGGATACGTGCTGTATCAAGTTCGGGCGCTGCTCCACGAACATCGGCGACGCTTAGCGATGATTCTGCAGGAACACGCCAGATTGTGCCACCCTCAAAATCGATACTCAAATTTAGGCCACGTGTCGCGACCAGGGCGGTTGAGGCAATCACCAACCCCAAAGATATTACAATCGACTTCTTCCAAAGAGCCTCGAAATCAATATTTGCAGTACCGGCAAAGACTCGACCGATGTTTCCAAACAAGCTCATGAAACAACTCCCTTTTCTTTCGGAGCTTTAGACATTCCAACTAGAGCTGGGTTCTTCTTAGCGAACTCCCGGCTAGCTAACCAGACGAGAGCCGGCCTCATAAAGTAGAGAGAAATTACTAGGTCAAGAATTGTGGCAAGACCTAGATAGAGGGCAAAGCCCCTTACTGCTCCGACAGCTAGGAAGTAGAGCACGACGGCTGCGACCAAACTAACCACGTCGGCTTTTATGATTGTCGAGATTGAAGTCTGATAGGCACGTTCAGCCGAAGTCATTACTTTCGTACCCGTACGATACGCCTCTTTCACATTCTCAAAATAAACAATATTGGAGTCGGTAGAGACACCAATCGATACGATCAATCCCACTACCCCGGCGAGACTCAGCGCCAGGCCAGCGCTCTCGCCAAGGAACGCAATGATTGTCCACAGCAATAGACCTGAAAGTATCAAACCGCCAATAGCCACCAGACCTGCTAATCGATAGTAGAAGAGCAAGTAAACGGCTACGAGGCTCAGACCTATAAGACCCGAGATAAGACCAGCCGTTAAGACATCACCACCAATTGAAGCTGAGACCGTCCTGGTCTCTTGCGCTACTAACTCGATTGGCAGCGCACCAAAGTTAAGTGCCTCGGCAGTGCGACGGGCATCTTCTTCGGTGAAACCGCCAGAGATGGTTATCTGATTACGCCCGAAGTTGGCTGAGTTGATAGTGGGTGCCGAGATGACTTCGTTGTCCAGAACTGCTCCCAAACGACCTCGAGTCTCTCCTGTGTCAGGGTCGATGCCACTTGCTGGGCATATTATTGGGTTGCTGTTGAAGCACGCCAGCGCTGCATCGTTAAACAGATCTATACCCTCTGGTCCGGCTTTGAATACAGGGGCAACTAGCCACTGATCACCGAAGGCAATATTGGCTGAGGCACTTTCGAGAGCATCACCTTTGAACAGAACAGGCCCTAAACAAACTGGGCCTGAAACATCGAATAGGGTTATGAATTCATCGTCGGCGACATCATCAGAGTTTGTGAGTTCTGTTGGGCACTGCGGCGGCCCTCCGAATAGCACTTCGCCTTGGATTAGATCTTCGGGGTTAAAGGTGCCGTTCTCTAAGTCTTCTAGGTCTAG
>CALJAE010000062.1 GCA_938028175.1 uncultured Acidimicrobiales bacterium | reverse complement strand
GCTCAGTAACCGCCACATTGCTTCGGTTCCAATTGTTAGACGGTCAATCTGGTCTTGCAACTGTCGGATTGCGGACGAGCTAGCAGCGACCTGAACTGTTTGGGGCGTAACCTGATCAGACCTGCTACCTCCAATGGTTTGGGCAGCCTCTCTACTTATTTGCGCCAACATATTTTGGAAACTGCTCATCCGGACCTTTCAAATCTCCCGCTACTCCCCCGAAATCGACGCACCAGTTAAATGTCTTGAGCTATTTAGCTCAATTGGCCTACCTGCACCACCTTCTCTGCTCTCTTTCAAAGACCTATGTGGGCAAAGGTCTCTTCTGCTCGCTGAATGAATGAATCACGGCTAGATTCATAGGCGTGATTCTTTCTGATAAATCTATAAAACAAGCAATCAAAGACGGCCGTATTGCCATTGATCCGTATGAGCCAAAGGCAGTCCAACCATCGTCCATTGATGTACATCTAGATCACAGATTTATCGTGTTCAAAAACCACACAATGAGCCATATCGATGTGAAGCAAAATCTCGAAAGCCTGACGAACCAAGTGGAAGCCTCTGAGACAGATCCCTTCATATTACATCCGGGTGAGTTTGTCCTCGGGTCAACCCTGGAGAGAGTACAAATCCCCGGTGATTTGGTTGGACGCATCGAAGGCAAGTCAAGCCTGGGGCGGCTTGGGCTGTTGATTCACTCAACCGCAGGCTTTGTGGATGCCGGCTGGAACGGGCAACTTACTTTAGAGTTCTCGAATGTCGCGTCTTTGCCAATAACCCTTTACCCAGGTATGCGGATCGGGCAGATCAGCTTTATGCAGATGACCTCCGAAGCCGACAACCCATACGGAGCAGAGCTACTAGGTTCTAAATACCAAGGTCAAGAAGGGCCAAGACCATCCAGATACTGGGAAAACTTTTAGTTATTTAGCTCATCTAAGCGAACAGACTATTTGGCTTTTTTAGTCTAAAATTGTAGTTATATGGCGGAATCAAACTTATACGATCAGGCAGCAGCAGTTCGTCGTCAGATCAGTGTCGCCTGCTATCAACTAGTTAAAGCAGACGGATTGCATCGCTATCCGGTAGAGCCATTCGATAGATTCGTTAACGCCTACAACAATTCAAAAGACATACCGCTTAATCTCAGCGATACTGACCCGGGCATTCACGTAGCGCTAGTTTCAGAGGCTTTGGTATATGCCCTCAATGTTTTTCGTGGAGCGACTGAGAAAGCCAGCACCGGGGTAACCCTTAACGGGGCGAAGTATCACCTAAATGGAGTTGCCAAGGTAGCAGCCGCAGCTGGCCTCATAGATAAGGGACGGCTAGAAGAGCTCAAAGCATTTGTCCAAAAAAGCGCCAAGATGTCTTCACAGGACCGGGCTGACAAAATTCGGCGTGAGCAATACGATCTCACTCAGTACGAACCTGAGTATTGGACCGACAGAGAACTCGATACCAACCATCCTGTTTTCGTAGCTGCAACTACTGCTAGACGTGACATCGCATTTGCACGCTGCGCAGTTTTAGAAGCAGATGGCATCACCGTTGCCGCTCCGCCCTTTGACAGATTTCAGAATGCACATCAAAACGTAGCCTCCCTCCAAGACTCAAGTGAGATAGCACCTGACTCATCTATTTACTACACCCTCCTAAAAGAGCATCTTGACTATGCATTCAAGGTTTATGAAAAAGCCCTACAAAAAGCAACGGGTCCTTACAACGTCGAATTAAAGGGTGGCCGCTATCACCTCTGGGGGGTAGCGACAGTGGCGCAACGGGCTGGGGTTATAAGTAAACTTGAGCTTGCCGAATGCATTAAGTTCTTACGAGTATCCACTTATACTCCGAGATCGCAAAAAGCGACCCTAAGGCAACTGGCAGAGATTCAAGCCACAGATGGCCCTCTACAAGGTCCTGTTATATCCAGATAATTAGGGTCTAATACTCTGTAACTAGCAGCCGATTGGTATAACGTTACCGATTGGCAAACATATGTCTAGTAGTACAGCTCACAAATCAGGCTCGGCGGCTCTCGCCATTACGGCACTTGGTGTTGTATTCGGCGATATTGGAACTAGTCCTCTTTATGCTCTTCGTGAAACCTTTGAATTCGCTGATCTAGAGATCAACGAACAAAACGTTCTCGGTTTGCTTTCGCTTGTTGTTTGGTCACTCATAATCGTAATTGTGATCAAGTACCTGAGCCTTATCATGCGCGCCGACAACCAGGGTGAAGGTGGCGAACCAGCACTACTTGCATTACTCGGAGATCCAAGGAAACTCGGCAAAGTAGGTCTAGTGCTTGCCGGCCTTGGAACGTTTGGAACAGCCCTACTCTACGGTGATGGCGTAATCACGCCAGCTATATCTGTGTTAGCTGCCGTTGAAGGCCTTGAAGAAGTTCCCGCATTGTCAGATTCTGTTTCACCATTTATCATTCCGATAACGATCGTAATATTGATCGGTCTGTTTAGTGTTCAGCGAAAGGGTACCGCCAAAATTGGTGGAGTCTTTGGGCCAACTATGATCGTCTGGTTTGTGACTCTTGGTTTCCTCGGTTTTATTCACCTTATTCAAGCACCAGAAATACTCAGAGCAGTAAGCCCTCACTTTGCAATCGAATTCTTTATCGCAAACCGCCTCACTAGCTTCATCGCTTTGGGAACAATCTTTCTAGTTGTAACTGGCGGCGAGGCTCTGTACGCAGACCTAGGGCACTTTGGCCGCAAACCAATCGCACAGAGCTGGTTTGCCTTCGTTATGCCAGGCCTGTTACTCAACTACTTTGGTCAAGGCGCTTTCCTACTCGCCAATCGTGACATCCACCTAGAAGATGAAAGCCCGTTCTTCCTCCTAGCACCTGAATGGGCTCGACTTCCTCTTGTAATCTTGGCGACACTCGCATCTATCATCGCTTCACAAGCCCTGATCTCTGGAGCATTCTCTCTCACCCTCCAGGCAGTGCGTATGGAACTAATGCCTCGCCTCAAGATCATTCATACATCTGATAAAGAACAAGGCCAAATATATGTACCAGCGGTGAACTGGGCGTTGATGGTTGGAAGTATCGGCCTTGTCTTAGGGTTCCGTTCGGCATCGAATCTGGCTGCTGCCTATGGTATTGCCGTTGCAATATCGATGGTTGTATCCACGTCGCTGTTCTTTGTTGTTTGCCAGAAGCACCTTGGCTTTAGTAGAAGCAAGGCTATTGCGCTACTCGTTCCAATATTCATAGTTGACCTTGCGTTCTTTGGCGCTAACGTCTTGAAGATTCCAGATGGCGGCTGGTTCCCATTAGTTGTTGGAACACTATTAGTCATAGTGATGACAACATGGAAGCGCGGTCGACAAATTATCCGTGAGCGCTTACATCAGAATGCCGTTCCTGTAGATAAGTTCATCAAGACACTCGACGCAAAAGAGATTCAGCGTACTGAAGGCACCGCCGGTGTCTTTTTAGCAAGCCAGCCCGACAAAGTTCCGCCTGCTCTTATATCTGACTTACGCGGGCACAAAGTCTTACCAGAAGACGTATACCTCCTCAATATAAAAGTTGAGCCCACCCCAACTGTGTTAGAAGCAAAGCGTGTCACTCAAGAAGATTTAGGACATGGCTTCCATCGAATTGTTGCTCGCTACGGTTTCCGTGAACCGATTGATGTTCACAAAGCTCTTCATGAACATTCAAAACTAGATGCAGAATTTCTTAACTATGTAATCGGCCGGGAGTCTATTGTGGTTACAGACAAGCCAGGTATGGCTAAGTGGCGAGAACGACTGTATGTAACCCTCTATAGAAATACCACGAGTGCCAGCCGCTACTTTGGACTCCCTGTAGAAAAGACCACCGAAAGTGGACAATCCGTCGAACTCTAAATTTGCCAGCTTCAACTCTCGGAGGCTAACAAAATGAAACCACTCCAGCGAATAATCAAACCACTACTGGTAACACTGTTGGCATTAACTTTTTCTGCGTGTGCTGCTTCTAGTACAGATTCGCTAGGAACCCAGACAAGCGATACAACATCACAAGGCGCATCGACTCTCAATTCAACACTCACACCTGCGACTAACCCGCCGATTACAGGTACTGTAACGCCACAAGGCACCGAGACGACCACAACTACCCAAGCAACTGCGACGCAAACTACTGCAATACAAACAACAAGTCAGCCCACTGCAACTCTGGCCGTGCTACCACCAGAGTTCAACACAGCGGTGACGATTATCAACGCTACTTCTCCTAATGCAGGCCAAACTACACTCGCTCAACTAATCGACGGAGACAAACCGGTAGTGCTGTGGTCATTTGCTGCCTGGTGCCCACAGTGCAGAGCAGAAGCACCAGCAATCGATGCTTTCGCTGCAGCTAATCCAGACATACAGGTTATTGGTATCGGCTCATTAGATACCGCCGAAGCATCGATTGGCTTTATTCAGGACACAGGCGTACAAAACAGCACAATGGTGTGGGCCGACGAAGCCGGTGGCCTTTGGCAACAACTTGGTTTCTCGGGCAGGACCGAACGCTTAGTAGTCTCGCCAGACCTAACTCAACGACAGGGACCTAACGGTGGCCAGTTTGATGAAGCCAGGATCAGGTCACAAATAGCAAGCTTCAACTAGTTCGACTAGTGGTCGTGGCGCACTGTGCGCTGAGCCACTTCGATTAGCTTGCCCTCTTGAATCTCAAACGATATTGCTCGATCCATCTGGTGTTGGTGCTGTCTAGCCTTACCGGATACAGCGTCAACCTCTAGACCTTCCGTGGCCGGAACAATTGCAACGGCTTTGAAGCCATCTTTCGTTCCCGTAAT
The DNA here is from genome assembly GCA_938028175.1 of uncultured Acidimicrobiales bacterium. Taxonomy (GTDB): domain Bacteria; phylum Actinomycetota; class Acidimicrobiia; order Acidimicrobiales; family SZUA-35; genus JAHDDW01. The sequence goes on along the minus strand of CALJAE010000062.1, from coordinate 982 downwards.
ACTCCGTTTGTCTTCCCTCACTAGTTCATGACTATCCCAAACCCAAGTGTCATTAATACTTACGAACCTACAAACGTGAGAAGAAGTCGACTTGCGCACCAAACCACCAGGACATATCAGTATGTTCTCGTGTATCCAAGGCAGCAGAGCCAAGTTGTCTCGACCAAAGCCAATTTCGAACGCCTGAGAAATAATCTCGTCGAGATCGCCCCTAGCAATAGCACGCTCAGACTGTACCTGGCTTACAACGGCACCGAGGTTTGACAGCTCATCGTCACTAAGCTTCTCGGCGACTCTCTGCACCGTCAGCGGGTTAGCGATAAGTTTGGAAGCATTGGTTATGGCCCGCCCAGATGGCTCTTTAGGTTCGTCCGTCATGAGTACCCAATAATAGACCAAGCGCCAGACACTCCGCCCCAACAGCGGAATCTAGACAATCTGCCATCGCCATGTTGTCATATTGTAAAACAACATGTATTGTAAAACAATATGAAAGATATATTCGAACTTAAAGAGTCTCCCGAATACAGCGCAATGTTGGCAAAGCGTAGAAAGGCCGCAGGCTTCTTTTTTGGTCTAATCGCCGTCTTCGTGCTAGCGCTCTTATCTCCCCTTATAGTTCAACAAGCCAGGGTGCTATTTGGTGGTACCGAACTGATTGGAGGCGTGGAACTTTCCAGCACTCAGGATGTAAATGAACTAGTTCAACAACTCCCTGAACAATCAAAATCCGCAAGAGTTCAGTACAAAATTACAAATATTGACTCTAGTGGGCTAACTAATGCATGGAATATTATTCGGAGCCTTCAGGCAGTGGCAGTTGCCACAGCGTTGCTTACAATCTTAGTCTGGGCAGCCCGCTCGATCGGCCAAGGTATGCAGCGGAGTGATATCAAATATGCCTATATTGTCATGGTCTCAGCAATAGCCTACGGATTGTTATGGTCTGTTAAAGACGTACTGGCCGGACGCATCGCCGATC
>CALJAE010000061.1 GCA_938028175.1 uncultured Acidimicrobiales bacterium | reverse complement strand
CAATTGCTGAGACCAACATGCCCATTGGGTGAGCGTCGTAGTGAAAGCCCTCATAAAAACGCTTGCGCATGTTCTCATGGATAAACGTGTGATGAGTTACATCATGTGTCCAAGTGTCTAGCTGGCCAGAGTTTGGTAGATCGCCGTTTAGTAGGAGGTATGCGACTTCGAGAAAGGTCGAGTTCTCTGCTAGTTGCTCGATTGGATAGCCCCGGTAACGGAGGATCCCGTTGCCACCATCAAGCTCGGTGATCTTTGATTCAGTTGAGGCAGTTGTAGAAAAACTTGGGTCGAGGAACCAGGTCCCGGGCATCAACTTTTTCCACTCAGTTGCATCAACCCCACCGTTAGTGATTGGGACCTCTACCGACTCTCCAGTCCTATTGTCGGTAATTGTTACTGTTTCTGCCATTTGTGGGATCCTTATTGATTCGGTTGGTTATGTTAAATGAAATAACGTAGCCAATAGGCCACTTTATTTCTAAAGAGGGGAGTTGTCGTGCTTTCTCGGCCGAAGCTTCTCTTTCTTTGACTGCAATAGCCAAAGACTATTGATGATCTTAGTGCGAGTTTCAGACGGGCTAATAACTTCAGTAATAGAGCCCCGCTCGGCCGCCGGATATGGCGTCAAATACTTGTCTTCATACTCTTTAACAAGTTCTTCTTGTTCCTCAGGGCTCGACTTACGGTGCAAAATCCCTACTGCGCCCTTTGCGCCCATAACGGCTACCTCGGCGCTGGGCCAGGCATACATCACATCGTTGCCCATGTATCTTGAGTCCATAACGATGTAAGCGCCACCATAAGACTTGCGGAGGATCAGTCCGATTCGTGGAACTGTGGCTCGAGCATAGGCAAACGCCATCTGTGCACCGTGGCGAATCATGCCTCGCCACTCCAAATCTTTTCCAGGTAAGAACCCAGAGGTATCTACCATGGTGAGGAGTGGGATGTTGAATGCATCGCACAGGGCAACAAAGCGTGCGCCCTTTTGGCTTGCAGGGATATCAATCGAACCGGCAAGTGCCTGGGTCTGGTTAGCCACAATGCCAACTGGGGTTTCGCCAAAGCGAGCAAAGCCTGTAACCAGATTGCTTGCCCATTGTTCTTTGACTTCAAAGAAGTCGCCGTCATCGGCTAGAGAAGCAATAACTTCTCGAACGTCATAAGATCCGGTTGCCGATTCAGGAATGAGTTCTCCTGCCTCAGGAGTCTCGCGTTCAATGATGTCAGACGACTCGAGGGTGGGAGGTAGTTCGTCAACATGGTTTGGGAAAAAAGATAAGAACTCTCGGAATGTGTCGAAGATTTCTTCGCCATCGTCGACGAGCACGCTGGCGACACCGGTGGTTGAGCTATGAAGATTTCCAGCTCCGATTTCATCAACCTCTACCTGGGTGCCGGTGTAGGTCTCGATGGTATGGGGTCCACTAACAAACGCTACTGAGTCAGTTGTGAAGACATTAAAGTCACTCAGTCCAAGCATTAATGAAACACTCGAAACTAAGGGGCCATCGACGCCGATGAGGATTGGGATAACGCCACTAGTTAGAGATAGTTCACGTGCAGCTCGAGCCCAGCCAAAAGCGGCGTCGGCCCCATCTGCAGGATCAGCACCAGAAGTTGAGAACACCGCCATAAATGGGATTCGCTTTTGGCGAGCTGAACGTACGGCATCGGCAAAGGCTAGGCCGTCTTCCACGGACAGGCGAGAACCTTTTTCGCTGCTCTTTACAAGAACAGCGGAACGGCCGTCGAATTCATATATTTCCGTGCTTAAGCACTGTGTAGATTTAGATCTAAGTGTAATTGGCACCGCAGATGAGTCTAGCTAAGGCTTAGTGGCTTTGAGTCACTAGCTCAGATTTTGACGAATGATGGACAGTGCTGATCCAGCCTTAAACCATTCAATTTGCTCTGGCGACATGGTGTGATTGCACTTAATCTCGGTCTTTTCGCCCTCAGGATTGGTAACAACAACTGTTACCTGTTTTCCGGGAGCTAGCTCGGCGAGGTCCTTTGTGCCAAATCGGTCGTTTTCACCAATCAGGTCATAGTCAGCAGGGTTATCAAATGTAAGAGGAACGATTCCTTGCTTCTTCAAGTTTGTCTCATGAATTCGAGCAAACGATCTCGCAATAATCATCGAGCAGCCCCTGAACCTTGGTTCCATGGCTGCGTGCTCACGAGAAGAACCCTCACCGAGGTTCTCGTCAGCGATTACTACCCAGTTATGGCCGGCTTCGTGATATGCCTTAGCAATGTCAGGTAACGTTTGAACCTCACCGGTTAGTTGGTTCTTGCCGTGCCCGGCGTTGTCCTGCATGAATGCGTTTATCGCTCCCAGGTACAGGTTGCCGGAAATATTCTCTAGATGGCCTCGGTACTTTAACCATGGGCCGGCTGCAGAAATATGGTCGGTCGTACACTTGCCGTGAGCTTTCACAAACAGCAACAGGTCGTCAAACTCGTTTCCGTCCCAAGCCGGGAAAGGAGTGAGGCGTTGCAAACGATCGCTGGTCTCTGAAACGACTACTTCAACACCACTGCCATCTTCGGGTGGGGCAGCGAAACCGCTTTCACCTTCGTCAAAGCCTTTGTCTGGAAGCTCGATGCCAAGTGGTTCGTTAAGCGAGATTTCTTCGCCTGAGTCTGTGACCAGTGGCTGGGTCGAAGGGTCAAAGTCAACTGTTCCGGCTAGAGCGAGTGCAACTACTGTCTCAGGAGACGTGACAAAAGCAAGTGTTGCGGCATCACCATCGTTTCTCTTTGGGAAGTTACGGTTATAAGAGGTGACGATCACATTTGTTTCGCCTGGCTCACGCGATTCAGATCGGTCCCATTGCCCAATACATGGACCACAAGCATTGGCTAACACTTTGGCTCCGATATTCTCAAAGTCTTGTAGTAGCCCGTCTCGCTCGATGGTTGCCCTGATTTGTTCAGACCCTGGGGTAATCAACAGTTCTGTCTTAGTCTTTAGCCCGGCAGCGTATGCCTGTCGAGCAATTGATGCTGCACGTGTAATGTCCTCATAAGAGGAGTTAGTGCAGCTACCGATTAGGGCGGCACTAATTTCTGATGGCCAACCTTTCTCTTTTGCTTCTGCTCCAAGTTCGCTCACCTGGCGAGCAAGGTCTGGAGAGTGTGGCCCGTTAATATATGGTGCGAGTTCATCTAAGTTGATTTCGATCAGCTGATCATAGTATTCGCCAGGGTTAGCTAGAACCTCGTCATCACTGCGTAGGTGATGGGCCACTTTGTTAGCCTCATCTGCTGCTTCGCTGCGGCCAGTTGCCTTTAGATAACGTGCCATTGACTCGTCGTACGCAAAGATGCTGGTTGTGGCACCAATTTCTGCGCCCATATTACAGATTGTTCCCTTACCGGTAGCGCTCAAAGACTCAGCGCCAGAACCGAAGTATTCAACAATCGCACCCGTGCCGCCTTTGACGGTCAGGATCTCGGCAACCTTAAGAATTACATCTTTTGGTGAAGACCAGCCAGACAAAGTTCCGGTTAGTTTTACACCAATTAGTTTTGGCCAACGAACGTTCCAAGGGAAACCTGTCATCACGTCGACTGCGTCTGCGCCGCCGACACCAACGGCAATCATGCCAAGTCCACCTGCGTTAGGTGTGTGTGAGTCGGTGCCGATCATCATTCCACCAGGGAACGCATAGTTCTCAAGAACAACCTGGTGGATAATTCCAGAACCAGGCTTCCAGAAACCTGCACCATAGCGCTCAGAAGCCGTTCGTAAAAATTCGTATACTTCTTCGTTGGTATCGATTGCCGATAGTAGATCTCGTTTGGCTTCGTGCTTAGCCAAGATCAAATGATCACAGTGTGTTGTGGTTGGGACAGCGACTTCTTTTAGCCCTGCTGTTTCAAACTGTAGCCAGGCCATCTGTGCGGTAGCGTCTTGCATCGCCACGCGGTCAGGGCGGAAGTCAACATAAGATTCGCCTCGGACAGGTGTGGTTGAAGCGTCATCTAAATGTGCTGCCAGTATCTTTTCTGAGACAGTCAAAGGTCGACCCAGCGCTGATCTTAGGGATTCGGTTGCCTGATCGAACTTAGCGTATGTGCTCTTGATGAGCTCGATCGGTGTTTCTGGACCAACTTTCATTGTTTTCCTCTTATATCAAGTAAATCTATTGGGGTGGTTGCTACCAGCTGTGAGACTAGCACGCAGCTGTACTCCTAAGCTATGAACCTTTATTTACGGCCGAATAGTCCGATAGGCCTACATGAAGTTTTACCGGCTGATCGTTTTGGCGTTCTCAATTGTTGTTGTGGCTGCTGCCTGTGGAGGAGAAGAGGAACAAGCACTTTCGCAATCAGATATCTCAGATGTATTGGTAGCCGATGGTCTTGACTTCGATATCGCAAGTTGTGCTGCAGGAACTTATAGTGACGCCAGCTTCGAACCAATCACTGTGATTGATCAAGATGAGCTGGAAAGATTTATAGCTCGGTGTGAGGACTCGGCAGAAGCTTTAGTTGAGCTGCGAAACAGAACTGAAGAGGCAACTGAGTTAGCATTTGTTGATTCTGAACCATTTGGCTTTGGCGATGATGAAGCACTCGATCTTTTATGGACCGAGTGTGAAGCTGGCGAAGGTGAATCGTGTGATGAGCTGTTTGATGTCTCAGTACTTGGCTCAGAATATGAACAGTTCGGTCTTACCTGTGGAAACCGAGATGACGTTCTTAACTGTCAAGACTTAGAAGATCCAGAACTTCTTCAACCTGTGCCAGAGATAGCGGCTATTCCTCAATTCACTGAAGATGATGCTGAAGACGAAGAATCTCAAGCCGAAGACGCTGAGCAAAGCGATACACCAGCACAAGGTGTGGCTCAGCCGGAAAGCCAGCCTGCAGCCCAACCTTCAGCCGAACCTTCAACACAGACACCCGTCGAAGTTCCTGCTGCTAATTCAGCTGCTGTTGCTCAAGCCGCAACAGAACAAACTGTACCTGCTCAATAATTAAGGGCTTAATTCCTGTGAAGTTATGACTGCCAGGCTTTGAGCCAAGCGCTCAATCGAAGTCTGAGCTTCCTTAGCTAGCTGTCGAGGGTCATCGTGATTTGTTGAGAGTATTGGATCGCCGAACACCACGTGGCACTGAGCCTTAG
>CALJAE010000060.1 GCA_938028175.1 uncultured Acidimicrobiales bacterium | reverse complement strand
TGAGTAGAAGATAGGCGAGAGCCAGCTGGTCATCGATTTCGTTGTTGGCGTCTGTATCGAAGATGATAGGGATACGACCGTCGTTGGCTGCAGCAGCAGTGGTTTCGGCTTCAGCGACAGGAGTAACCGCAGTCGCGCTGTCTGTCGTCTGGTCGCCTTGTTGAACGGCTCCATCACCAATAGTGGTGCTGGAGCCTTCACTCGTAGCTGGGTCAACTGTGCTTGGAGCAGCTGCTTCAGCTGCGCTCTGTTGTACAACGCCTGCGGTGTCTATTGTTTCGCTAGCAAGCGAAACCTCACCGTCGCCTCTAGTCAGTAGCGCTACAACGAGCCCCAGTAGTAGAACTCCGAAAAATCCTGCTCCAACTGCAATAATTTTGCTCCGCTGGTCCATTCGATCCGCCAACCCCTGTAAATTTGCCTAACTACAGTTTGCCACAGATTTCATGCTGATCCAAGTCGGGTTAGTCAGTAAATTAGCTATGTAAAGTACCGTGTATTATGGGTCGATGGGTATAGCTATGAGAGCGGCAGCAAAATATCTTGGCCAAATCAGTCTTGGAGCTAAAGCAGCTATCGGCGTAATCATTGCTGCCAAGTTCTTAGTACCGTTCACATTGATTCGCTTTCCCTTTATTGGTGGCTGGGCAAACTTTGTTCTAGACACTATGGACGGCGACTTGTTAGTGCCTTTGGGGCTAGATGACCCGACGTATCAGCCAATTGACAAAGTAGCTGACTGGGTTACCTACGTGTTTATGGTTATCGCAGCCAAGAAAGGTGACTGGCCAATCTTCAAATGGATCGTCGGATTATTTATCTTCCGCAGTATTGGGCAAACCTTATTCCTAATCACAAGCGATGAAATCGTATTCTTCTTCTTCCCGAACTTCCTAGAGCCACTCTTCTTGGTATACGCAACAATTCTGTTCTTCAAGAAGCTAGATGCTCCCGCAGTATTTGCGAAATGGCAGATACCAATAGCCATTCTGATTTTTGTCTACAAGATGCAAGACGAATACATCACACACGTTGGGAACATCGACAGAAGCGATCTAATCAGCGGCCTGTTCTAGCAGCGCTAGCACCACTTCGTCAAACTAATAATTGCAATGAGGTCGAAGCGGCTGTACGATCTAAGCGTGGTAACAAAAGCGTTCGCTCTTACACATCATCATTTGATTCACTAGCCGCCCACATATTGGCGGCTACAGCCCGTTGCTGCCACTAGAGATTATCTAAGTCCTCTTCCTTGGTTCGCAGAGGGCCTTTTTTGTTTTTACATTCATCACTAATCTCTGGAACCCAAATGAACCCCTCAAAACGTATAACACTCGCAATTCAATCAAAAGGCAGGCTCTTTGATGACTCAGTATCGCTACTTAAAGCATCAGGGCTCGATTTTCGTTTCGCTGACGGCCAGCTACGAAGCCCTGTTCGAAACTATCCAATCGATCTCATTCGAGTACGCAATGACGACATCCCAACTCTGCTCGAAAAGCAAGTCGTCGATATTGGGATAGTTGGGGAGAATACGCTCATAGAAAAGCAAGTGTGCAATGAGGGCGTAGAGGTTTTGTCCAAGCTAAATTTCGGAGCCTGCGAGCTTTGTATCGCTGTCCCTGAAGCAAGCGCTTACTCAGGTCCAGCTGATCTCGACGGCGTTCGAATAGCAACAAGCTATCCGAATACGCTGGCAGATTTTATGCGCCGTAACTCAATTGATTACTCTGCGGTGCAACTGAGTGGATCTATCGAAGTTGCACCAGGGGCTGGCTTGGCAGACGCAGTTTGCGACTTGGTGTCAACTGGAGGGACACTGCGAGCAAATGGATTGCGAGCCGTAGAAACTATCGCAACATCAGAAGCAGTGTTGGCTTGCCGGCGTGGCGGCTTAGAGCTTGAGCAACAAAAGTCGGTGGACCGTTTAATAGATCGGTTCAATGGCGTCAAACAGGCTCAAGAAACCAAGTACATAATGTTGCACGCCCCGACAGGCGCAGTCGAAGATATCGCTGCAATTATTCCTTCGGCGGAGACCCCGACTGTATTGGAATTATCTGGAGGCAGCAGCCAGGTTGCCGTACACGCCGTATGTAATGAACCAGTTTTTTGGGACACGATGGAAACCCTTCGCAGTAAGGGAGCAACATCGATTCTCGTATTGCCTATCGAAAAGATGTTGGAGTAAATATGAATATATATGAATGGAAACAGCTGAACGAAGCGGAACGACAGAGGGTTCTTCTTCGGCCAGGTCAAGAAAGTGGGCAAGAAATTACCGACTCTGTTGTAGAAATACTTTCCCAAGTTAGATCTGGTGGGGATCAAGCTGTTAACAAAGTGGCAGCCAAATTGGGAGACGAAGAGCCGAGAGCAATTGAGCGGTCTGAGCTTAAAGCTTTGGCGTCAAAACTGACGAGCAGGGAGGTTAAGTCTATTCGTCTTGCTATCTCCAATGTATCGAAGTTTCACAAAGCGCAGTTAGTCGAGCCAGTAAGAGTAGAAACTAGGCCGGGAGTGGTCTGTGAGCTGAGAACAGAAGCCCTAAGAAGCGTGGGTCTCTATATTCCAGGGGGCAGCGCTCCGCTCATTAGTACTGCAGTTATGTT
>CALJAE010000059.1 GCA_938028175.1 uncultured Acidimicrobiales bacterium | reverse complement strand
ACGCGGCGCTCATCAAGTTCTTTTACCTTGCCGCCAAAGCCGATAGAGGCGCCCTCGCCTCTGTTCGAGATAACTTTATCTAGGCCTGCAAATGCGCCGCCCACAACGAAAAGGATATTTGTTGTATCTACTTGCAAAAACTCTTGCTGAGGGTGCTTGCGGCCACCTTGGGGCGGTACAGATGCAATTGTGCCTTCCATAATCTTAAGCAAAGCCTGCTGAACACCTTCACCGGAAACATCTCGAGTGATAGAAGGGTTATCGGCTTTTCTAGAAACTTTGTCGATCTCATCTATATAAATAATGCCTGTCTCGGCACGAGAAATATCAAAGTCTGCGGCCTGAATAAGCTTGAGCAGAATATTCTCAACGTCTTCCCCAACATAACCGGCCTCAGTCAGAGCTGTCGCATCGGCAATTGCGAATGGAACGTTCAGCATTCGAGCCATTGTCTGAGCCAGAAGGGTCTTACCACAACCGGTTGGACCGACTAATAAGATGTTTGACTTGCCGAGTTCGACGTCGTTACCGGCAGAACCAAACTGGACACGCTTGTAATGGTTGTAAACGGCTACTGAGAGAACCTTCTTGGCATCGCCCTGACCGACAATATATTCGTCTAGGAACTCGCAGATCTCATGAGGGCGAAGTAGCTCTTCGAAACTGATCTCACCTGTCTCTGACAGTTCTTCTTCGATAATCTCATTACACAGGTCGATACATTCATCACAAATGTAGACACCAGGACCGGCGATTAGCTTCTTTACTTGCTTCTGCGACTTTCCACAGAACGAACACTTTAAGAGTTCTGCGCTTTCACCGATCGTTGCCATAATTAAGACTCTACCGCTCTGATCGCACCCGAGCGATCCACTATGTCACGTTTCTGGATGACTTCGTCGATAATCCCGTACTCTTTGGCCTCGGCAGCCGTCATGACAAAGTCACGATCTGTATCTTCTGCGATGCGGTCTATTGGCTGACCTGTGTGCTCACTTAACATTGTCTCGAGCGAAACTTTTAGTCGCTCAACTTCAGAAGCTGCAATTTCTAGATCTGAGACCTGACCTTGAGCTCCTGTGTAAGGCTGGTGCAACAACACTCTTGCGTTTGGCAGAGCGAGGCGCTTACCCTTAGTTCCACCAGCTAGCAGGATTGCAGCCGCAGATGCAGCCTGACCGAAACAAATTGTTGTTATGTCAGACGAGATGTATTGCATCGTGTCGTAGATAGCAAACATTGCGTTGATATCGCCACCAGGTGAATTTATATAGACGCTGATGTCGCCTTCAGGGTTTTCACTCTCAAGGTGCAACAACTGTGCGCAAACAATGTTGGCGATCTCATCGACAATTGGTGTTCCCAAGAACACGATGTTGTCGCTAAGCAGTTTCGAATAAATGTCGGTTACTCGCTCCCCACCCTTTGAAGTCTGTTCAATTACAGTTGGGTTAGGGACGATAAATGTGCCATCGGCGGCAGCTTGTGACATTAGCGATTTCCTCTCCGGATAAGTAACGTGAGGGTTACTCTACTACGGAAAGGGGCGCCTAGGATTCCTCTTCGTCGATTTCTAGATCGGCCGCTTTAACAGCGTTACCATCGGTGTCTTTGATGCTTGCGCTATCGACTAACCAGTCCATTGTTTTCGACTTCAAGATGTCAGCGCTCAGTCCACGGATGTGGCTTGACTCACCAAACTCAGAACGAACCTCGTCTGCTGTCTTGCCTAACTGCTGACCAATCTTTTCGAACTCTTCGTTAACTTCTTCATCAGTTACGGTGAGACCTTCTTGCTCGGCAATCGAACGGAGAGCAAGGTCAAGTTTCGCTGACACTTCAGCGGTTCCCCGAACCTCATCCATCATTGCGCCGGAGTCTTGCCCTGAGATTTCTAAGAATTGCTGGAAGTCGATTCCCTGAGACTGCAAACGCATCGCCATCTCTTGGAGGCGATTGTCTGCCTGCGTGTCGATCATCGACTGCGGAACAACGTCTTCGCCGACAAGTTCAGCAATCTTTTCTGACAGGTCATTGCGAGCTTTAACCTGAGCCTGAGAAATTTTAGCCTTCTCAAGTCGGGCCCGATATTCGGTTGTCAACTCTTCGATTGTCTCGAACTCTGAGTTATCTTTGACCCATTCAGGCGTCGTCTCTGGAAGTACTACTTCCGAAACAGAGTTCACTTTGACTTTAATCTTTAGTGGTTCGTCTTCTTCTTCGTCAGGATGAGCTGCATCAAAAGTAACTTCGTCGCCCGCTGAAACTCCAACTAGGTTCTCGTCCATTTCTTCTAGTGTCTGACCAGACCCAACTTCGTATGCGTAGTCAGTTGTTGTGAACCCAGGGACAGCTTCATCTTTATGAGAGGTCTCAATGTCTATATTGACGCTGTCACCTTCTGCAGCAGCTCGCTCAACAACATTAAGCTCGCTTGTTCGCTTACGAATCGAATCGATGGCTTCTTGCACATCGTCGTCTGTAACAGCCAGTGGTTCTACTTCTAGTTCAACACCGGCATAGTCAGAAACTTCAATTTCGGGACGAACCTCAACGGTTGCTTCGAAATGGACTGGCCCTTCGTCTTGACCAGAAGTGATATCGATCTCTGGTGGAGCGATGACATCTACTTCTAGCTCATCTACTGCCTTAGAGTAAAAGTCTGGCAGGCAGGTGCGAAATGCTTCGTCCCTGGCGTGCTGGCTGCCTATACGGGCTTCGATTACAGCCCGAGGTGCCTTGCCTTTACGGAAGCCTGGAAGCGAGATCTCATTCGAGATGCGCTTAAATGCAGCTTCCAGTTCTGGTTCGAACTCGGCTTCTTCTACTTCTACGAGTAGTTTGACCTTGTTATCTTCGAGAGTTTCTAGAGATGTTTTCACGGCCATCAAGTGTAACTGGGTACTAGAAAATACGGCTGGCGAAATGTATGCAATCTCAAGATTCCTCGGTTAGAGTATCTCGAGCCGGGATGTGGCGCAGTTTGGCTAGCGCACTCGCTTTGGGAGCGAGGGGTCGTGAGTTCAAATCTCACCATCCCGACAAATACCTTGCCTGTGGTAGGGTTAAATCTCATCTTGAAGTTATCAAGATGGCGTCTGCGGGTGTAGTTCAAGGGCTAGAACCTCAGCCTTCCAAGCTGATGATGCCAGTTCGAATCTGGTCACCCGCTCTCTTCTCCACTCAACTGCACCTATAGCTCTAAGCGCAACGAGCTTAACGGTCGCTACAATTGTTATTTGGCCGAGACGACCAAAGGCGGACAATGGCGACCGAACATATAACCCGACACTTATCAATTGCCGATCTAGACGTACCAGCGATATCCCGTTTGTATAGCGCACTAGCGGCGCAGGCTAAAAACGCAAGTGACTTATGGCGCATCCAGGTAGAGCCAAAAACATTTGCTATTTCAACTGGGTCAAAGTCGCTAACTAAGTTCATCCCAAAAGCCGCTGCCGAGACCGCCTTGGCCGCATCACTGCTGTTGTCAATCGACCTTGAATTTACAGAAGACAGAATTGAGACTCTGTGCAAAGACATTCCCTTTCTTGGATTCATAAACCTGTTCACTCAAAGGCACAAACCAACTAGCAGCCAACAGTTCAACCACCGACTAGCAACACTTCGAGATCTTGTTGGGACTGACCTAAATGCCTTCTTGGCAATTATCGGCACAGACCGTGGCAGCACCCTTAATTCCCTGAACAGAAAACTCGACAGCTACAACCACGTTCCACTAGATCTCGAACAATCACCTTCGGTGCATAGCATCTTTGCAGTAGCCGAAAACGGGGTCGAATGGCTTGCTACTGACACTGACGCTTCCATCGCCCGATTCGGCGCCGAACTACGTCAGCTAAATAATGACTCACTCATTATCGTCTTAGAACAAGAAGTAAACGAAGCTGGCGAGATTGTCAGAAAGGCTCCGATAGATGTTTGGTCACCGGAACCAGATATGAATCTCGACTTTGCTCGAGAGCTTATCCCGGCCCCACTTGGCAGCGACTGGTACCTTTCACTCAACCAGCACAAAGTCGCTCCAGAGCCAAAACTCAGAAAGCCTTCTAGAGCAAAGCCAAGAGTTATGGAGCCCTACCTCGCCAACCAGGATGTGTACTCACTGGGAAATTACGAGCCATCTATCGAAGCCGAGTATGATCCGTACGCCATGAACTCTTTCTTGAGGCTTTCGGAGTCGGCGATGGAAGCTAAAGCTGAAGGGCTGAGCGCTAGGATCGAGTACTTAACAGAGCGAAAGCAACTTGTCGTAACCTTTCCAAGAGAAGACAAATTGCCTGTGGAGACTTTCCGATTCCCTGACATTGGTGAAACACGAATAGACATGATTCGAGCAAATGATGTATATCGAATTGCTTCTGGCGCAATCGAGCTGTGGAAGATTCCAAAAGACTCTGCTTCAGACTTTTTACACATTCACGAAGGAGTCGCAGCCTGGCTGGAAGGCGACAAACCAGACTGGGACTGGGCGGCTGAAGCTTTAGACCCAGAGACCTCAATCAAACTTGCGTTGTATCGTCTTGCCACTGAGCTAATTCGATCATCTCTTGCTGGAACAACGTCAAAGTGGCTAGATAATCAGCTGAGGCTATCTCGACATTCATTTAACCAATCAGAAGAAGAACTAAGTGATAGCGAAATTTTCTCGAGAACTCTTCTCGGAAGTTATCAATACGCCCATAGCAGGTCGAACAACGAGAGGATCTTTCTAATTTCGAAAGACACGAAAAACTCTTTTGAAGCCCCAGCAGACGTAATTTTTTGGGCGATCAAGAACGTAGAAACCATACAAGGACGATGGGTAGTAGTAGATCCAGATTCTAAAACCTACTATCAGGTTGGCTCCTGGAAGCCATCAGCAAAACAGGTTGAAACCTTAACACGCTACGCCACTGATCCAGAGCTCGCCAAGGCTGACAAGCCCAATTTGGTATTGGCTACCGGAGTCTCCTCCGTTAAACCTGCTCTCGGCGAAGCCTTAAGGTTTATCCGATAATTGTTTGGTCTTCGACCGTCAAGTCAATTTCAACATTGCTACAAGCTGAGCCGATTTCGGCCAAGTCAAATGGAGTTTCTGAGTAAACAGTGTTAACCCAGTTACGGAACAGAACTTGGGCGTGGCTACGCCACGTGTTCTTCGGTGAGGCCCCAGTGTCATCGCCCGGGAAGTAGTTGTACGGTAATTCGATTGGTCTTCCAGATTCGGTATCTCTGGCATATTCTTCAGCCAGGTTGTTCGATCCGTATTCGACATGGTTGAGAATGTAAACACGATTACCTGTTTCTTCAGAGATCAAACACGGCCCTGTCTCTGGCGAAGCAAGCAGTAGGTCAAGTTCTTCTAATTTCTCGATGTCGGCTGAATCGATTGTGGTCCATCTAGATACTGGCATTGGCAGTTCATCTGATACTCCCGCCACAAGTGGGTTAGTGAGGCCTTGATTCTGTTGACTATAAATGCCAAACGCTTTTTTATCGAGAGTTCGCTTGGCAATGTTGTGGAAGTGTGAGAGGCCAGCCATTGCACCCCAGCAAACAAACATAGTTGAATGCACGTTCGTCACAGTCCAGTCCATGATTTGTCGCAGCTCGTCCCAATAGGTCACTTCTTCATACTCGAGCTTCTCGATGGGAGCGCCTGTGATTATGAACCCATCAAACTTGCAATCTTTGACATCTTCCCAAGGCGTATAGAAATCTATGAGATGTTGCTGCGAAGTATTCTTCGCCTTGTGACTAGCAACATTCAGCAACCTAAGATCAACTTGAATGGGACTTGCGCCAAGTAAACGAGCAAACTGTGTCTCTGTCTCCGCCTTGTTGGGCATTAAGTTGAGTAGACCAATCTGAAGCGGACGGATATCTTGAGAGTAAGCATCAGTATTCGAAATAACCGAGACACCCTCGGCAACAAGTTTTGAACGTGCAGGCAGACTACCTGGGATCTTTATTGGCACGACGTCTCCGCTCTCCTCAGAGCTTTCAGACTAGCCAGTATTGGCCAAATTGAAAGATGGTTTGGTAGCCTGGACCACATGTTGGAATCAGGATTCGGATTTGTAGTCGGCAGCTTTCACAAGAAAGAAGGCGAATTCATGCTCGAAGCGGCAACCAAATATTGCGAACAACATGATATTTCGATCGTCGCCACTGACTGGGTCCCTGGATCTATAGAAAAGCCACTGGCCATAAAGAAACAGC
>CALJAE010000058.1 GCA_938028175.1 uncultured Acidimicrobiales bacterium | reverse complement strand
GCTAAGTAACTCATAGCCCAACGGGTAGTGAAAACAGGCGTTTCGGCTGACTTAGATGTCTTTAGAAGGAACTGTCGTTTACCGAGAGAACTTATGGTGTCCTCAACTTGTTGGATATCTGTAGAACCATCTGCAGAGCGGAGACCATCTATTAGCCGAGCCTTATCCTGTTCTGTCTGTAGTCGACCAACCATCCATGTGCCAGCGTTGCTGAGTGCTTTGTAGTCAAGATCTACTGGGTTCTGTGTCGAAAGAACCAGGCCAATACCAAATGCACGAGCCTGCTTAAGAAGTGTCAGGATTGGTTTCTTTGGCGAAGGAGATCCATTTGGTGGAGCAAGACCCATTACCTCGTCGATATATACAAGGGCCCTAAGTTCGCCAGTTCCTTGTTTTGTCTTCATCCAAGAAATCAGCTTGGAAAGGAGAAGGGTTATAGCGAAGTGGCGTTCGGACTCTTCTAGGTGGTTAAGGCTAACAATTGCAGCTTTTGCAGAACCATTGTCGTTCCACAGCATTTTCTCGATGTCTATTCGATCGCCTTGTGCCCAGGCTGCAAAACCTGGAGAAGCTAGAAGTCCATTTAGTTTAAGCATTAGCTTGTTGCGGTCATCGGCTGGGTAGAACTGGTCTATGTCTAGAACACCTAGCTTTCTGATTGGCGGATTCATAATTTGAGAGAGCAGACTTTCCATGTCGAGGTTCTTGCCTCCCGACCATGAATGGCTAAGTAAGTTGGCTAGTAAAATATGTTCTCGTCCAGAAATGGGATCGCTCTCGATGCCGACCAGGTTCAAGAGGCCTGAAACTGTGGAGTCAATAACACTTTGTAAAGTATCTGAGTCGGCGCCTTCGGGAGCGGAGAGGCCTCCTAGGAAATCTAGTTGCACACCGGCATCAGAGCCTGGCGTATAGATTGTTGGATCTGTGGCAGCAACCTTTTGCATCTGTGCAGCATCGATGCCCCAATCGCTAAGTCCATTTTGCCAAAGCTTTGCAGTTTCGGTTGCCATACCTCCTGGAGTATTGCCAGTTGCTTTGGCTGCGGTCTGATCCATCCATGGTTCAAACGATGTTGGTGAGAAGTCAGGGAAATTCAAGCAAAGGTTCCCAAGGTCACCCTTAGGGTCGATAGCGAGTACTGGGATGTTGGACATTAGCGCTTCTTCTAAGAGCACCATTCCAAGACCGGTCTTACCGGAACCAGTCATACCTACGATCACACCGTGAGTAGTTAAATCTGATGCTTCAACATCGGTTTGGTTTTCGCTAACTTCACCACTCTTCGGATCTATTTCTGCACCGAGTGATAATTGACCTTGACTACGGGAAATCTTCATAGCCGTAGTATATGCGGCCGCCTAAGCGCCGCCTCTTCTAGAAGATTTCTACAGGAGTGCCCAGAGGTAGCGTTTGCGCCAAGAGGGTTATGATTTCATTGTCGATACGCACGCAACCATTGCTTGATTGTCGTCCGATAGATTCAGGCTCGTTTGTGCCATGAATTCCGATTATGGCGTTCTCTTGGCCAGCAAACTCTTCTAAATCTTCACTAAATCCAGATAGGCCGAAAGCGAAGGGTCCGTAGAACTCACTAGTTGAACGAATTAGTTCAGTGACGTAGAAAGAACCCACCGGTGTCGCAGAAGCTCCGGTGCCAATCCCAACTGTTTCATCCAAAATCGTTGTCTCAACGAGTTCGCCATCGGGGCTAGTTGATGCTTCGATCAGCTTCAGGTTGAAACCGTCTCTATCGATAATTACCCGTAGTGGGGTAGAGGACAAGGTTACTTCGCTAAGTCTGATCCATCCTGTCGAGCCATTCGGCTTGATCGGCAAGTTAACTTCGATCCAGCCCTCCGGAGTATCTTCATTTTCGATCATTGTAAAAACAGTCGGGACAGAAGAACCAATGTTTGGTGGAAACCTTGGGTGTTCGAATTGTTCAACAACCACACTTGCGAGATCGGGTTCTTCGTACACGCTAATCTCAGTAAGGCTGTCGGATACTTGAGCGATGATTGTATGCCCAATTGGCACTGTCGCTATGGCTTCTTCGCCAGCAATTGGCTGCGAGCTTAAGGTAGTTTCCGAAATTGCATTTGCAGTGCTCTCCGAACTCTCGATATCTCTTGTCGCATCTGCTAGATCAGTTGTTGAACATGCAACAGCTAGTAAGCCTGCTGCCAGAGCGATCCAAACTGGCTTTAAGGGCCGTGTGATCTTAGGTTGAACTTTTACTTTCATATCCACCCCACATACGTTAATATCAATTGTACAAGGGATCTGCACAGCAGCGATTTCAATACATTGGAGTGGGTTAATGGGCTCAGAGGGACTAAACAGCACCGGTAATGTTGTTGATATAGATATGAGTGAATTAGCAGTTGCCTTAGAAGAACCAATTGAGACAAATAGTGCGTTAGAAGAGGCCTTGGCGGTAATCGATAAAGAACTGAGTATTCTTTCCAGCCGTCAGATGGTTTCCGCTGGAGAAGTGACAGACCTTCTCCTAGACCTTAGATCTAAGCTGATTGAAGCTAAGTAGCTTCTTCCGCTAGAAGAGCAACAAGGCGGCTCCGGCGAACACAAACCCAGTTACTACGCCAGCTAGTACGTCGCTAGCGTGGTGGACTCGATTGTGTATTCGTGACGCTGCTACGAGGACGGCCAGCACCACAAATAGTGCTGTTAGTTGGGGAAGAGCGATCGATAGCAGGATCGCAGCAAGGGTTGCCGAACTAGCATGGCCGCTTGGCAGACTTGTTGTGGATGGTCTACGTGGTCTGGTCGTCAGCTTGTCTGTTGGATTTGGTCTGGCACGGTTTGTAATTCTCTTGATGACCTGGTTAACAAGTACCGATTCGATTAGCAATATGATCACTAGTCTCAGCCACTGGTCTCGTAAATCACTAAACGGGGCAAGGCCGACTAGAGCGATGATCTGCCACAGAATAGAGAACTCAGCAACAAAGGAAAGCCAGTAGAAAATCTGATCAGCTATGCGGTTTCCGCGGATGCGATCAAATACACCATCGGCGGCATCGTCAATTGCTGTGAAGAGTTTCGTAGCTGTCACTGTACAACTTGATCAGCCGTGGTCAGCTGTTCGACATCACCGCTAGTAGTCGGCGGGATGATTATCGTTGGAGCTGCTGGCGCTACCTCAAGACCGGGAGGAGTCTGACGCTGTGGCCGAGCAGCCTGTTGTGCTGCCAACTCTGCCGCCAGACGTTCTGCTTCAAGTTCTTGTTGAGCTCGAGTAGGACGGCCATCACAGTTAAAGCCTTCCCTGTCTCTGTATAGAGCTGTAACTGGGGCTTGATCATCGACACCATCAATCAAGCGACCAACTTGAACAGTTGTGCAAGCCTCGCCTGTGCGGAACCGGACTAGATCTTCAGCTTCGACATCGAGATGTTGGGTTGAGTAAAAAGTGACTGTAACAGTGGTCGATGTATGTTCGGTCCAAACTAAGATCCCATGATCGGTTGAGTTGCGGACAATTTGTTCTGGGCCACCCCATGAGATTGTTGCTTCGAGGCCTTCAGGATATCGATCGATGTAGATCGAATGTGATTGGTATTCGACTAAGTCGATGCCGCTAAAGAACGCAGAGTTAAAGAACGTCGTTATGAACTGGCTGATACCACCACCGACATTGTCGTCTGTGATTACGCCGTCAACGATTGCTCCAGCTTCTACGAACCCTCGAGTAGTTGTCCGTTGTCCAACTTCTTCATTAAGAGACAATGTTTCGCCTGGTTCAATGACAACACCACGCATCAAGTCGGCAAAGTTCTGAATGTTTATGACTCGCCCTTGCCCAGCAGTAAAGCTTGTGGTGCAACTACTAACTTCTTCGATAATGCCAAGGCTCGCTAGTTCGTCGTATGCCGCGTTTTCTTGTAAGAATCGAGGCTGGAGAATTACTCTACGAATCTCTTCCCCAGCTGAGTCTGAGTTAGCAAGTTCTCTGCCATCTCGTTTGCATTGTTGCTGCATGGTAGGGAAGTTAATTGGCGAAGGAATCTGAGCCGTAGTAGCTCTCGACTCCAACGCTTCTTTTAGTAGCTGGGGTGAGTTAACGTCGCAGCATTCAATGTCCTCTGCAGGAGGGATCAAGATAGGTCGGTTA
>CALJAE010000057.1 GCA_938028175.1 uncultured Acidimicrobiales bacterium | reverse complement strand
TATAGGGTCGGTCACTAAATCCCTCCAGTGGCCGACCCTTGGTACTTTTGCGATCGTTTCTATTTCTTAGATGTATGGGCAAGCACAGTTGCTGTAAACCAAATAGCGCCGAAGACAAATACAGGGATCCAGAACTCGGGACTCCAGCGGTTCTCTAATTCGTAGCTCAAGCCCTTACCAAAAGCTGTAGCGGTGACAAGAGTCGCTAACACCTGAGCTTTGCGGTTGTAGCTAAACGCTCCTAGAGCTTCGCCAACATAAGCTAGAGTTCCGGGCATTGCAAAGACAAATATTGCAGCTATATCCCAAGAGTCTGGCCATATCGGAAGGCCTGCAACTGCCAGAATAGCAACGACAATACCTAGGGGATAGAGACTGGCGCAACGGGTGCAGATATGGGTCTTGCCGACTTTAAAGCAGCGTTCACCATGTTGTTTTGGCCAATGATGAGATAGCCACATTTTGTTGGCGTGCTCACTATGGGCATGCTTTAGCGAGATAACGGCGATTTTACGGTCTAGCTCAGCCATTTCCGTAGCTGAGAGCTTCTTTTCGGCTGTTTCAACCTCACCCATCTGTATCCATCGGTTCTAGTGGTGTGTTATTAAGGTTTGGCCAATAGGTCAGCGTTGAGCTATGCTTTTTCTACTAATCTCGTGTCCCGCCAGGCCACACAATGGTTTTCCAGATTGGAGCAGCTAAATATGAGAGTTGGATTAATAGCTCCGCCTTGGGTACCTGTTCCACCCGTTGCTTACGGCGGCATAGAACGAATGATAGATGTTCTGGCTCGAGGCCTTCAGCGGGCCGGAGTTGAAGTTACATTGTTCGCCACCGGCGATAGCACCTGTCCAGTTCCTCGCATGTACAACTACGAAGACTCGTCTCAATTGCGTATGGGACACCAGGTAGCGGCAATCGATCACTCACTAGCAGCATATGAAAACATCACCGATGTTGACATCATCCACGATCACACCAACATGGGTCCATTCGTAAGTCACGGCCAAACCGACATTCCAATTGTTGCAACTAATCACGGAGTGTTTCAAGCTGACACTATGAGAAGATTCGAAGCGTTCTCAAAACGTGGCATACCGATCCTTGCAATTTCTTATGATCAGGCAGCACACGCCTCGAAAGACATAAATATCTCGAGAGTGATCCACCATGGGCTGGACACTGACACAATTCCATTCGGATCGGGCGGTGGTGGCTACTTCACCTGTCTTGGACGCATGGTTCCAGAAAAAGGAATCCACAAGGCCTGCGAGATAGCACACAAGGCTGGCATCCCGTTGAAGATTGGGGCCAAGATGCGAGATCCCCATGAGCGTCAGTACTTTGAAGAGTTCGTTGAGCCATTGCTTGGCGGCGACGTTGAGTATCTGGGGGAACTTAACACGAAGGACAAAATGGATCTTCTGTGTAAATCCGAAGCTCTCCTAAATCCAATCCAGTGGGCAGAACCATTCGGGCTTGTCATGTTGGAAGCTTTGGCTACCGGTAACCCTGTATTAGTCCCACGAATTGGGGCAGCCCCGGAGTTAATTACAGATGGCGTTACCGGCACGCTTTGTAACAACGAAGCCGACTTCATCGAAGCGATTGGGCAAGTAGGGGAGCTAGATAGAGGCGATTGTCGTCTAGCGGCAGAAACTACCTTCAGTATGGACAAGATGGTCGAAGACCACATTGCCTTCTATAAATCTGTTCTTCGTCAGCAGGGCAATGTTATTGAGCTAGACGAAGCTCAAGCAATCGATTTGAACCGCCAGGTGCAACTCACTTAGATCCGATGTCTACACTACGTAGGCAGTGGGAAACCAGATCACCAAATACTCTGAAGAGCTATATAACTACCGGGTCGAGACGATGACTCCAATGTCGTCTGCGTTTAACGAGCTAGCTGACTATGCGGACACACTTCCAAATTCTCGTATGCGTACTAGTCATGATGCTGCTGGAGCTATCAGGGTTGTTTGTCAGCTCGTCGGTGCACGCAAAGTCCTAGATATAGGAACCTTTACAGGTTGTTCTGCGATAGTGGCCGCTGAGCAAGTTTCCGATAGTGGCAAAGTGATCACATGCGACAAAGACGCAACTCATCAAGAAGTGTTCGAGAAAGTCTTTGCAGCTGCAGGACTAGATCAGGTAATTGACTTTGTGAATAAACCGGCAATGGAAGTCATTGACGAACTACTCGCATCCGAGGAGACAGGCACCTTTGATGTGGTTTTCTTGGATGCAGACAAGCATAACTACCAAAGCTATTTCGATAAGTGTCTCGACTTAGTCAGAACAGGCGGCGCTGTTATTGTCGACGACACTTTGTGGATGGGTAAAGTAGTCGAAGAGTCCGACACCGAAGATACTCGCCTCGCTGCAATGCTTGAGTTCAACGAGAAGATGTCAAATGACACTCGAGTTACTAACTTGGTTTTACCGATCGGCAATGGTGTAACTATTGCTGTGAAGCAGCCTGTATCTGGCTAAGGCGCATTTCGCGTCGTCGCCTGCGCTCTGGGCTAACCGAGTCGACACATTTCGAGCAGCAAATCTCTGGTTCAAACTTCTCATCTGAATTAGGGTCAGCGGGCATGCCACAGTTCGTGCACTTCGAATACGTTCCTTGCTCTAGACCATGGGTAACTGTGACACGGTCATCGAATACGTAGCACTCGCCGTTCCACAAGCTTTCCGAAGCCGGGACCTCTTCTAAGTACTTTATGATTCCGCCCTCTAAATGGTAAACATCGGAGAAGCCTTGTTCTAACAAGTACGATGTCGCTTTCTCGCAGCGGATCCCGCCTGTGCAAAACAATGCAACTTTTTTATTGGTCTGCGGATCGAGTTCGTGCTCAACATAAGTGGGGAAGTCCCTGAATACTTCTGTTTCAGGATTAGTCGCATTAGCGAATGAGCCAATCTCAAACTCGTAGCTGTTGCGTGTATCGATGACGGTGACATCTTCTGCAGATATCAAGTCATTCCAGTCGCCGGGTTTAACGTATTGGCCATTGCGCTG
Source organism: uncultured Acidimicrobiales bacterium (assembly GCA_938028175.1). Lineage (GTDB taxonomy): Bacteria > Actinomycetota > Acidimicrobiia > Acidimicrobiales > SZUA-35 > JAHDDW01. Next base: position 5,857 of record CALJAE010000057.1, on the reverse strand, counting down.
GGTTGGGTCAACGCTTTTGTCGCCCATCGTCACAATCTCAGGCTTGATCTTTACCTTTAGGCGTTTGAAAGCTGGTTGATCCGAATAGGAGAACTTAGGCTCATTAAAAGTTACCGACGCCATATTTGACATTTGGGTCAGAGTCTTACGGAGACCATCATCGGGTCCGCAGAGAGTAGCGTTGATGCCTTCGCGTGAAACGTAGGTCGTTCCGCAGACCTCATTTTCGAGACAAATCTGATAGATCTCATCTTTAGCTTTGGCATGTTCTGGCCAGCTAAAAAAGCCATAAAACGTAGCGATTGTGTAAGCCATGACTTAATCCTAGCGGCAGTGGCTAAGCAATGACTTACTCACTTAACCAGTAGAATGATTTCCTACAAGGAGCTCCAATATGGGAAAATTCGGAACAGTACTAACAGCAATGGTGACACCGTTTAACCAAGACGGATCACTCAATCTGGGTGCGGCAGCTGACCTTGCCAAGTATCTGGTAGAAAATGGAAACGACGGACTTGTAGTTGCTGGAACTACAGGCGAAAGCGCAACCATAACGATCGACGAGCAAGTAGAGCTCATCAAGACAGTTCGAGAAGCAGTACCCGATGTTCCAGTGGTTGCTGGGGCAGGTTCTAATAATACAGCAGTAGCGCTACAGAATATCGAGAAGGTATCTGGCCTTGGTGTAGACGGTTTGCTACTTGTTACCCCTTATTACAACAAGCCATCGCAACACGGTATGGAAGAGCACTTCCGCACCTTGGCAGCAAGTACCGACTTGCCCATCATGCTTTACGATGTGCCAGGTCGTACCGGAAAAGCTATGACTCCAGAAGTCCTGTTCCGCTTGGCTGATATTGAAAACATTGTTGCCTACAAAGATGCCAATGGTGATGCAGCACTAACAGGCCGCCTTGTTGCTGGTTTCGGCGACAGAGTCGAAATCTACTGTGGCGACAACGACTTAACACTTCCTTTCTTGAGTGTCGGAGCTGTTGGGCTAGTCGGAGTGGCAACACACTGGGCTGGTAAAGAAATGTCAGAGATGATCGCAGCTTTCCGAGCTGGCGAACTTGATAAGGCAATCGAGATGAATAAGGCGCTTCAGCCTTCATATGACTACTGGTCAACCGATGCTGCGCCAAGCCCAATTCCATCAAAGGTAATGATGAAAGTCCTAGGCATTGACTGTGGTGAGGCCCGTCCACCGATTGGTGCAACACCTGACGGTATCGAGTTAGATGCAAAAGCAGTGCTCGCAGGCTTAGGACGCAGCTAGTCTGTCCTAATGCCCAATGATGTCAAAGTAACATTCCTAGGCGGCCTCGGCGACATTGGTCGCAACTGTGCCGCGGTCGAGGTCAACGACCAAATAATGTTGATCGACTGTGGAATCATGTTCCCAGAAGATGGAATGCCTGGTGTCAACATTGTGCTGCCAGACTTTGATTACCTAAGGCAGAACGCAGAAAAGGTCGTTGGCGTTGTGTGTACCCATGGGCACGAAGACCACATTGGGGCGCTCCGATACTTGCTGGCAGAGATGCCACTTAAGATCATTGGCTCTAAGTTGACCCTTGAACTTGCAAAGAACCGTATTAGCCAGTCGAACTTTTTGGATCAAGCAGAGTTCATTCCAGTTGAGGACAACTCAAGAATCCAGATTGGCGCTTTCGACCTTGAGTTCTTCCCAGTGACTCACTCTGTCCCTCATGGTTTTGCAACGGCGTTCCACACTCCACAAGGTGTAGTACTTCATTCAGGCGACTTCAAGCTCGACATGTCACCGGTCGACGGTCGTCTTACCGACTTGTCAGGATTAGGGAACTTGAGTTCATCTGAAGGAGTGAGGCTGCTACTAGCTGATTCAACGAACGCTGACTCTGCCGGTTACTCAGAATCAGAGTCAGCTATTGGTGAGACCTTAAAGACTCTAATCGCTTCAAAGTCAGAGAAACGCCTTGTAGTTGCCTGTTTCGCTAGCCATATCCACCGCATTCAACAGATCGCCGATGCTGCAATAGCGGAAGGCCGCTATATTCTCTCGCTTGGTCGAACGATGAAAACAAACATCGATCTGGCCCGAGAGATGGGGCTGCTGCGTATTCCGGCAAACCGTATTAAGCCAATCGAAGAGCTCGACAACTTGGCCGACAGCGATGTTTGTGTGATCTCAACTGGTTCACAAGGCGAGTCGATGTCAGCCTTAGCTCGTATGGCAAATGGAGACAGCCACCATATGGCAATCCGAGATAACGATTGCATCATAATGTCTTCGCATCCAATTCCTGGTAACGAAACTGGCGTAACTAAGATGCTCAACGCCCTGGTTCGTAGAGGTGCAGAAGTTGTGGACTCAACCCATAAGCTAGTGCACACTACTGGTCACGCTAAACGGACCGAGCTTCGAGTCTTCCACTCTGTTGTGAGACCAGAAAACTTCGTACCAGTCCACGGCGAATATCGACATATGGCAGCGCATAAGGATCTAGCCATCGATATGGGAACCAAACCTGACAATGTGCTGATCTGTACCGATGGAGACTCGGTTGTGCTCTCAGACCAGGGTATTGCTAAGGGGGAGTCGGTCAGCGCTGAATACATTTACGTTGCTGGAGATGTAACCGATCTCGGAGAGCAAGTGCTCGCTGACCGTATGATCCTGGGCGAAGACGGGTTTGTGTCAGTTGTCTTGTCAATTAACAAAGAATTGGTTCTCCAAAAGGACCCTGAAGTTGTCTCTCGAGGCTGGGTTAAGGGAGATTTGGCCAATGATCTGCACGCCCGTGCCGTAAAAGTAGTAGCCAACGCAGTTAGCGGGGAAGACTTCAAGAGTGCAGATGAGCTATCAAAAGCCGCTCGTAGAGCACTTGGGAAGTTCATTAACGCCGAAACAAGGCTTCGTCCGATGGTCGTGCCAGTAATTATCGTGGCCGACAAGTAAGACCCGCTATTCCAGCTTGGGTGCTCAATTAGGCACTGTTAATCGACTAATCTTGCGATGTGGCTAGAGGAAACAAAAAAGTGACAGCATCTTGGCGTTCGTTCGCACGTGGTCGGGGGACTAAAGCGCAGGTAAGGCAAGAAAACCGTGAAGTAGGCGCTCTAGTACTCCTGTGTCTCGGACTTATCCTTGGGATCGCAACCTATACGAACGCAACCGGCGGGCTAGGTAACTTTCTAGACAACTTCACCGGTCGTTTCTTTGGATTAGGAAGACTGTTAATTCCACCAGCACTATTGGTTGGCGGTTGGGTGCTTCTTCGTACAAGAGCAAGTCGTCGCAAGAAACGAGTTATTTACCCGAGCGAACTAGCTGCTTGGGGATGCGCCACAGTTGGATTCTTCTCGCTGATTGACATTATTGGTGGACGTCCTTTCTGGGGATCTCCAGTTGAGGATCTGTCGGGTGCTGGCGGCTGGATAGGTGTGCTCTTCGGTGGCACCATGCACCGGTACCTTGGGGAAGCAGGCCAATTTATTCTGACGTTTACTCTCTTCGCAATAGCGGCAACATTGTTGACCTCTGTTTCAGTTTCTGAATTTGCTGACTCTGTGGCAGAACGCCTGCGTCCAGTTGGGGAGTGGGTTAATGACTTCTTTGACAGGGTTGGGTTCGCCGAAGTAGAGGAAGAGGAAGTAGAGCCAAGGCAACGTCGTCGCTATAAGAAAGTCTTTGAAGAACAAGAGTATGAAGACGAGGACGAAGACTATATAGATCTACGCAAACCCGATGCTATGGCTGAAGTTTCTGACTGGGATTCAGAAATTGAGCCAGTAATTGAAGTGCCACAGCCCTCAGTTGCACCTTCTGCTATCAGTGCTGCGAGACTCCAGCCAGCTTCCGGTTCTTGGCGTTTGCCAAATATGGAAACACTTGATCGAACCGAGCTACAAGAAGTAGATACCGCATCGGTTGAAGCAACGGGTCGTCAGCTAGAACACGCTCTTGCTGAGCACGGCGTCGAGACTCGTCTCGTTGGAGTCGTTGTAGGTCCAACAGTTAGCCGCTTCGAGTTAGAACTTGGGCCGGGTGTCAAAGTTTCTCGAGTTACCTCGCTCAGTAAAGACATTGCCTATGCCATGGCAACACCTGATGTTCGCATTCTGGCGCCAATCCCAGGCAAGCAAGCTATTGGTGTAGAAGTGCCGAACGTAAGGCGACAGATCGTGACCGTTGGTGACCTTCTTGTTTCAGAAGAAGCGTCTAATGCAACACATCCTCTAGAGGTAACGCTTGGCCGTGACATTAATGGCCGAACGGTAATGGCGAACCTAGCTGAGATGCCTCACCTGTTAGTTGCAGGCCAAACCGGTTCCGGTAAATCAAGCTGCATCAATACTTTGCTTACATCAATCCTCATGCGTTCAACGCCAGAAGAGGTCCGCTTAATTCTTATTGACCCTAAAAGAGTTGAGCTGACCCAGTACCGAGGGCTGCCACATCTTCTTACCGACGTAGTGACAGATCCGAAAAAGGCAGCTAATGCATTGAGTTGGGCAGTACGAGAGATGGAACGTCGCTACGACATCCTCCACGAGCATGGCTACAGGGATCTGACTAGCTACAACAAGGCCGTTGATGACGATCGTGTCGAGAGTGGATATGGTCCCGATGGCGAAATTACTGAGCCTGCGAGAATGGGTTATGTTCTCGTGGTTCTAGATGAGCTTGCTGACTTGATGATGGTTGCGGCTCGCGACGTAGAAGAGTCAATCTGTCGTATCGCTCAGAAGGCACGTGCGGTTGGCATCCACCTGATCATCGCCACACAGCGCCCATCGACAAACGTAATTACTGGTCTGATTAAAGCGAACATACCTGCCCGACTGGCCTTCGCAGTTTCGAGTCTTACCGATAGTCGTGTGATCTTGGATCAGGCAGGCGCTGAGCGACTTGTCGGCCGAGGGGACGCATTGTTGTCAGATGGTAGAACAGCAACCGCCACTCGTTATCAGGGTGCATGGGTCACAGAAGAAGAAGTATCATCCGTTGTCGAGTTCTGGGCAGAGCAAGCGCCAGAGCTAGTCTATGACTCTCGGGTTGTCGGCGAGACGAAGGAGAAAGGCGCTGCCGGAGGCATCCCAGGTGGAACCACAGGCAACGCAGATGACGATGAGTTGCTAGTCAAAGCAATCGAACTTGTAGTTGGATCTCAACTTGGATCAACATCAATGTTGCAGCGTAAGCTTCGGGTCGGCTTTGCTCGAGCTGGACGATTAATGGACCTCCTTGAAGAACGTGGCATTGTCGGACCGTCAATTGGTTCTAAAGCTAGAGAAGTATTGATCACACAAGAGCAACTTTCATCAGGTGCGCTTGGCGTGGGCGAAGAGCCAGAAACAGATCAAATTACGATTACAGCCCCTAACCCAAGAGCTAAGACTAACTCAGTCGGTTCAAGAGCCAATACGGCTTCAGCGGCGCAGCCAATCATGCCGGAACACCGTGAGCGACGCAAGACCTTGGCCGATATTGCAAACCCTGAACCAGTCGGGCTCGGCGCACAGACCGTGGCGGCCAAACCAGGCATTGAAGTTGTTGAAGAAACGCAAGACACTGATGAAATCGAAATTGTAGATCTCGAAGATGTACGTCCAGCCCCGGTCGAAGCCGATGAGATAGAGATTATCGAAGCAGATGACCTTGAGGTTGTAGATGAAGATGAAGAGTGGGACGAGGACGATGAGGAGTACGAGGATGATGACGATGAGGTTGTCGACGAGTATGACGAAGAAGACGAAGACGAAGAAGATGAAGATCTTGTTGTAGTTGATGAAGATGAAGATGAAGATGAAGAGTGGGAAGGCGACGATGAGGAGTACGAGGATGATGACGATGAGGTTGTCGACGAGT
>CALJAE010000056.1 GCA_938028175.1 uncultured Acidimicrobiales bacterium | reverse complement strand
ATCTCAAACTATGTGATGTTAGAACTCGGTCAACCAACCCACACCTACGATCTCAACTTAGTTGAAGGCAGCATCCTTGGTGTTCGCCTAGCAAAGGCAGACGAAGAAATCGTTACTCTCGACGATCAGAAGCGCTCCCTAAGCGAAGCCGATATGGCAATCATCGACGGCAACGACACAGTTATCGGTGTAGCCGGCGTCATGGGTGGCGCTAGTACCGAGATCAATGACAACACAACGCAGATCGTGGTCGAGGCAGCTATCTGGGACAGGCTGACAACAGCCAAGACTGCCAGACGCCTGAATCTAAGATCTGAAGCATCAACTCGTTTTGAACGTGGCGTGGATCCTCTTGGAGTCGAGCGAGCTCTCGAGCGCTTCTGTGAGCTTGCAGCCGACATTTGTGGAGCGACCGTAGCCGATGTCTCAATAGTCGAAGACGGCGCCGGCCATACAGCCGCCAGCGTCGACGTTCGCCCCGAACGAGTCTCAATGTATTTAGGTCATGAGATCAGTGCTTCTGACATTAAGTCGCTGCTCGATCCAATTGGTTATGCAACTACAGATGGTGGAAATACGCTGTCTGTTGCTATTCCGAGTTGGCGCCCAGACTCGTCTATAGAATAAGACGTCATAGAAGAAGTGTTACGCCATTACGGCTACGACCGCCTTGTCCCAACAGTACCTAAAGGCCCTGACGCTGGTGCACTGACTCATTTACAGAAGACACGTAGACGTTTACGAACTACTGCACGATCACTTGGCTTCTCAGAAGCTATGCCTCTGCCATTCTTGGCTCCGGGGGATTTGACAGCTGCCGATCTAAGCGAAGCCGGCATCAAGCTAGTGAACCCATTGGTTGCAGAAGAGTCAATTCTTAGAACCTCAATGCTTCCAGGGCTCCTTAAGGCCGTGCGCTACAACCAAAGCCATCAGGCACAGGCAGGTGCACTGTTCGAACTAGGCGCAATTACTGACCCAACTATTTCGAGCGACGATGTATTGCCAACCGAGGTTGAGCGAATCGCATTTATCGAGTTTGGCTTTGATGAGTCAGGCTCCGCTGCAACTTCAGCGATGCAAACGATTCGCAGCATGTTCGCAGTGCTTGGTTTAGATGCTCAGTACATTAACGAAGCTGTTGATGGCTTACATCCAACAAGGTCAGCCTCTGTTAAGTTCCGGGGCAAAGTTATCGGTGGAGTAGGCGAAGTATCTCCAGCTGTACTCGAACGTTTCAAGGTTAATGGACGTGTCGCCTATATCGAGATTGACATGGCGACAATTGTTGATGCTTTAGCTAAGCCTCCGAAGCTTGCAGCAGTGTCAAAGTATCCGCCATCAGACGTCGACCTCGCCTTTGATGTACCAGAAAGTGTCCAAGCATCATCTGTCGAAGGAACTCTTAGAACCGCTGGTGGCAAAGAACTAGTAAGTGTCGAACTGTTCGACGTGTTCCGCAAAGACGATGGCTCAGGCTCCCGCTCGCTGGCTTATTCACTTCGATTTCAGGCGCTAGATCACACCCTTAAGGACGATGAAGTTGCTAAGTTGCGTCAACGTTGCATCGATGATGTGGAGAAAAAGTGCGGGGCTAAATTGCGTTCTTAAAGCTGTATAATTGAGTGTATGGCGGGTATAGAGAAATATCGTGGTCCAAAGTGGCTTGACCTTAGCAAAGCAAGGCGAAGCGAACTAGTTGCAAAGCACTTCAAAGAAGTACGGGGAGCCCGAATGTTCTCGTCTACATTCTGGTTCAAAGTGCTGTGGGCTTTTTCACCAATGGTTCCTACTTTGTTGCTGCTTAGCGTGGTCGCTCCTACGCTCTCTCTCCCTAGGGGATCAGTCGGGGTGTTCTATGTTGCCCTAAATTTTGTTACCAGTTATGGTGAAAAAGCGCTTGCGAATTGGCGTGCACGTAAAGAGTTTCGCATCCAGTATAGGCAACCGACTGTAGCGCTCGATCCTAGGAGTCTGCTGGAGTTAGCATCTGGAGTCGAGAAATCCGATCGGCTAGCTATTGCTATTAGCGAGGATGGTAACTTCCTAGTGTTTAGATCGCAGGGAGTGAATCAACAAGACTTTGCTTGGGCGCCGAATGCGGCCTATATGTCTCAGATACATAGCGTTTTGAGGGAGCAGATACATGGCTCACTACAGGTTGTAGCCGACCTTGGTGTAGATCGCTCGGGTAAACGCAGGACCAAGCTGGTTACCCTTGATCCTGAAGGTAGAAATGTGCTCGAGGCACTTGGCTACGGTAAAGGTGTCCAGGACAAAGCTCTACCGCATGTTGGTCCTACCTCACCAGCACCAGACACAACGAAATCCGTGTTTGGCGATTCCGTTCCTAGCGTCGATGGGGCTGCTCTGCTTCCTGGCCTAGCTGGCAGAGTTAGCGCCGATGTAACACAGCAATCAGGTCGAGGCCAGGCCCTCTAAATAGGATTTGGATCGGTAATCTGTTCGCCGTTGACTGACACATATTGTGTCCAGTTGGTTCCATCGAACCAGCGGTATTCGTATTGGCTCCTAGGATCCGGATACCAGTTTGGTTCAGCCGGCATCTGTATCGATGTTCTATGTTCGGGTAGAGCTTGTGCAGCAGCGGCAGGTTGGGGTGCTTGTTCGGCTGCAGTCTGTTGCGGCGCTGTTTGTTCTGTGTTGCCAGCAATACTTTGCTGGATCTCTTCTATTGTCGGCTGCGAAGCTGTCACTGGTTGATCTGTTTGAGTTTTGTCAGGAATTGTTGTTTCTACAGTTTGGTCAACTTCAGGTTCTGTGACCTGACCTTGTCTCTGCCTTGTTGGTAGTGGAGACTCAGCGTATTGTTCTGTCTCGGCTGGTTGAGCCTGTTCTTGCTGAAAGGTTTGAGCTGGGTCAACATCATTTTGTGTGACGAACTCTGTTGCTTCAGTTTCTGGAAGATTGCCGGCTACATAGGTCTGATCTTGTGCAGGTATTGTGGTTTGTTGCTCGGCTCCATTAGTGACATGACTTGGTCGGCCTAGGGCATCTTGCATCGGCTGTGCATGCTGTGTTTGGTCTTGATCAGTAAACTGCTGAGGTTGATTCTGGACTGTTGCTGGATCAACTTGCTGATGCGCTTGTGCATAGTTCGGATCTGCAATGTGTTGCTGTTGCTCCTGTAGATACTGTTCCCGCACGTTTTGATGGTGTGCGATCTGTTCCTGAGCAAATTGCTGCTGTGGGTCAACCTGTTGTTGCGGAGCTCCCTGGAATTGTTGACCTTGATTGAAATCGGGGTTAGGTGCTGCAGCGTCAGTGCTCTTGTTGATATTGGAACTAACAAACCCGACTATGGTATTGAGGTTGGCTAAGGCTGCAAGACTTGTTGACACAAAGATTAGATTGATCAATCCTGGACCGGTCGAAGACCCAAGATAGGCAGAGACAAGTAAAGCGGGTGTTAGGCAAGCAATCCAAACGAAAACTGTACTCAATTGTTCAATCGCACGCCAAGCAAATATCAGCGCCAGTATCACGACAAGAAGGAGAACCAGAATATTTAGCCCGGTGGTAAACGGACTACCCGCATAAATCACAAAGGTGAGTGTGGCTGCAATGATTGAGCTGAGGTAGCGGTTCCTTGCGCTGAAGAACAAGGCAGCTAACCCAAGAGTAATTAATGGAATCAGTATGAATGCTCGTGGTCCGACTTGGCCCTCCAAGGCATCGGCAATCCCGCCGCCACCGAACACTGTGCCAAATTCTTGGAGCAAGATTCCGATAATTCCGCCACGCAGAACAAGATTAATTTCAGAGACAGGATCTATAAGTCCTCCGATGGCGCTTAAAAAGGTGGCAGCACCGACCACAGCAACGGCCCAGTAACCTTTGAACGCAGGCGAAGCAAATGCAGCGATCGCTATTAGTCCGAGAACTCCTAGCATCACAGCAGCAACGGTGGATCCGAAAGCAATCCCGACTACGAAGACTGAAAAAAACCAAGCCCCAGATGACAAACCAGCAAATATTGGTTCGACCAGTTCCTTGGGGGATACTGGAAGATTAGCTGCCACTGCGGCTGCAATAGCAATAAAGGCCATTACAAAGAATTGCCAAGCCGTTGACTCAGTTGGGCTACCGAGTAACAGATGTCCGAGCCCTAGTGCAAAGGCAAATGCGGCGGCAAACATTGATATGTAGTGTGAGCTGAAGCCCTGCTCTCTTGGTTTCAAAGCCTCTGTGAAGTCATAGGCAAGGCGTTGTGGCGGGATGAAGTCTTCGCCAGAAGTATTGCTGAATTCATCAATCGGTTGTTGTGCTTCGGGGTTCTGAATAAAATTTGGGTCCATAAGATCTAGAGCTTAAATTTAGTAGTCTTAGCGCCTATTTCATCGCATTTGTGCTATTTGCTTTTCAACTGTCACTAAATTGCATTGTGTTGCAGCCGAATAGTTCATAGTGAGGGTACAGATTCCAGGCGAGCTAACTCGTCAGACTTTTGTCGAGCAAATAGATTCTGATGGTTTGACTAGGCTGACTTTGGGTTTTGTTGAACGCTGCTCAGCTGAAACAATACATGCTGGCGTTTCAGAGTGGGCTAGAGTTTCAAAGCTTGCTCTTCAGTCTACGACAAGCGGAGATCCAGCCGAAGTGCTGCTCGCACTGGCTAGTTGGCATAACGACATGGATTTGCGAGGCGACATCGTTCATATGCTTTGTTTGGTGCACGATCCAGCAGAAGGCTTAGCTTCTATTACATGTGCCGGAGATTTTAATATCAGTGGAGAGCAGATCGGTAGCTATTCTGCCCCTCTAGGTTCACCCGCTGAGACACATTTTGAGGTTGAAGTCATTCCGGCCGGAGACTACTCAATCAGTTTTGGGCCTCGAAGCTTAACTTTGGCTGAGGTTAGTTGTGGCTGAAGTGTGCGGTGCCGAAAGGTCCCGAATGCATTGCTCGACATAGTTGACCTGCTCACTTAACTCCTTGCCATACGGAGTTATGTGATGAGCTTTATGTTTGTAAGGTTCAACGAATAGATCGTGCATTGGCTTAACAGTCGCGGCAAACTGTGCCTTGACCGATTCAGGTGTTCTGCCACGAGTCGCAACGTCTCTTTCTAGTCGACGTTCGAATCGCGTTGGTTCTGGGCAATCTCTAAAGACAAGATAGTCAATTCTTTGCCGGATCGATTCAAAAGCGAAGAGTAAGATGCCTTCGATGATCACGATTGGCTTAGGTTGAACTAATGTCACCGTTTCTAGGCGCGAGTGGGTGGCGAAATCGTATGTGGGTACAGCGACTTCTTTCCCACTTCTCAGTGTGTCGATATCTGCTGCAAGTAATTCTGTGTCGATCGAGTCTGGATGGTCATAGTTGTAAGCGTTACGCTCTTCCATCGGCATGTCGCCGAGATCAACATAGTAAGAGTCAAGACTGATGACTTCGCAGTTCTCTTCACCAAACTGTTCTAGTAGGAGAGTCGCTAAGGTTGTCTTGCCCGAGCCACTGCCTCCACAGATACCAACGAAGTAAGTCATTGTCTTTAGTGTACAAGCGTATTTACTAGTTTCTTATCCGCCTAGATCCATCGGGAATTGGCAAGAAAGCATCTCGTTAGTAATAGCAAGGCGAGTGATCCTTCTATCGATGCGTTCTGAGGTGCCTGTCCCAGTGAGGGTAAATGGCTCGTCCCGACCGGCTTCAAGTCCTTCTGTAAAGGTAATTCTGTCACCAATGACAGATTCCCAGTCACTCAGCCAGCCATCCAAGATTAGCCGGTCTCTATCGGTACTCGTGTCCAGCTGGGAGAGAGCAGCAAGCATATTTTGATAGTTATCGGTTGCAGCGGCAATGGCCACTGCCCGGTCCTGTGGGGATCTCGCTTGAGTCGAGATAGGTAGTTCGGCAATATTGGTGGCCGCTATTGAACAGATTTCTTCAGCCAAGATTGATGTGGTTGAGTCGTCAAATAGATCTGGGCCGTCGGTGCGTTCTAGTCCTGTTCGAAGATCAACTCGTGTGTTCGATGTCTGCAGAATCCAACCCGTTATCCAAATAGCGAATGACGCAACTGCGATTATAAAGAGCGCTAACTTTCCAACAAAACTCATCGCCTAATATCCCAACTCAAAGTTGACTTGATTTAGAAGCGGTTCGCTATTTAGGTAGCGCCGAAAATTGTCGGCCACTACAGAGACGATCGGTTCCAAGCTCACGTAACCAGAATTGTGTGGAGTGAGCAGTATTTGATCATGGTTCCATAGTGGTGAATCTTGGGGAAGCGGTTCGGTGTGAAACACATCGAGAACAGCTTTTGAAATCAACCCAGCGTCTAGTGCATTCACAATGTCTGCTTCAACTGCGCTTGCGCCTCTGCCTACGTTGATAAACATTGGTTCGCCTTTTAGTTTAGAGAACACACTTGTGTCGAAGAAGTTTGTGGTTGCCTCGGTGCCAGGTAAGACACCAACCACATAGTCGACTGGCTCGTTGAGGGCCTCTTCTAACTGGTCGATACTGAAAGTCGAATCGAAGTGGTTTGCGGCCTGACCCGACCGACTAACTCCTATGGTCTTCATGCCGAAGGCTTTTGCTATTCGGGCGATCTGTCCTCCGATTGAACCAGTGCCAAAGATGGCTATGCTCGAACCTTCAATGACATCGCTTTCTGTTTGGTTCCATTCGGAGCTTGCTTGCCAGCTCCGATGTGCAGTTAGTCGTCGTTTGTCGCTGAGAATATAAGCAAAGACGTACTCGGCTATTGGGTTTCCGTAAACGCCTTTCATATTAGTGAGGACGTAGTCTGTTCTAAGCCCAGGAGCACACAGTGCATCTACTCCTGCAAAGCTCGACTGCACCCACCTAAGCTCTGTTGCATTGTTGATGCCTTCGGCAAAAAACGCAGGGATACCAATGGCAATCTCGGCCTCTTGCATAAGAGCTGTTGCCTCTTCGGTAGTTGTGACAATGGTTGCGTCCAACATTTCAAATTCTGGCCGCTCGAGGCCCTTTTCCCAGTCTTCGGGATCACGAGTCCCGACTACGCACTTAATCATATGTAGCAGAGGCTATCTCAGTATCTTCAATGCTGCCTCACAGATTCAAAGTATCGCTGGCGATTGATAGGTTGGGGATGTGAATTATTTATTGGTCGATTCTGACGTCGAGAGTTTAGCTAAAGGCCCGGTAGACGCTATAGAGGCAGCAGTCGGAGCTAATCCAGACCTCAAAGAGACAGGCGCACGGATTACTGGCTTTGGTGAAGAGCACTCCGACTGGCTGTATAGAACTTGTTTGAAAGGGCACCTAACCGGATCTGGGTTTGTGGTTTCACCAAGCACTCGCTCTGTTCTCCTGATCCATCACAAGAAGCTTGACCGTTGGCTCCAACCCGGAGGTCACGCTGACGGCGACGCAAACCTCGCCCGAGTAGCTGCTAGAGAGGTCGCCGAAGAAACTGGGGTTACAGATCTAGGTCTGGTCTGGCCTCCCATTGATTTAGATATTCATACAGTGCCTGAACATGGTGGTGAACCAGAACATGATCATCTGGATGTGCGGTTCCTGTTTATCGCAGACGGAGAGTTAGAAATAGAAGGTAACCACGAGGTCAACTCGGTTAAGTGGTTCTCAATTGACGATTCTTCCGTTGGAGACCTTGATAGCTCCAGAGTATGGCGACGAGCGATGGAAGTTGCCAGCCAGCTAACGAGTTATTAAGCGGCTAGCATCTAAGTCATGACTTTTAATCCAAACCTTCTAGAAGATCTAGAAGCGCGTGGCCTCATTCACGACACTACCGATAGAGCTGAACTTGCTAAACGCTTAGCTGAAGGCCCGATTGGTGTTTACGACGGGTTTGATCCAACTGCAAAGAGTCTGCACGTAGGCAATTTGATGGGGCTGTTGTTGCTCCGTAGGTTTCAGCTTGCAGGACATCGAGCTATTGCGCTAGCCGGTGGCTCTACTGGTATGATCGGCGACCCTGGCGGTAAGTCAGCCGAACGGAATCTGTTAGATGCTGAAACATTAACAGGGAATCTAGAGGCAATTAAAGGCCAGCTTTCTAAGTTTCTAGACTTCGAAGGCGACAACCCAGCGATCCTTGTAAACAACTACGACTGGACCAAAGACGTAACGTCACTTGAGTTTATGCGCGACGTTGGCAAGCATATCACTGTCAATCAAATGGTCGCCAAAGACTCTGTCAAATCCCGCATGTCGTCAGAAACCGGAATTTCCTACACCGAATTCTCCTACATGCTCTTGCAAGCTTACGACTTTTGGTGGTTATCAGAAAATGAAGACTGCGAAATGCAAATTGGTGGCAGCGACCAATGGGGTAACATCTCATTGGGTGTAGAACTCATACGCAAGAAGTCACAGAAGAAGGCGTTTGCTTTGACTACGCCGTTGTTAACAAAAGCCGATGGCTCAAAGTACGGAAAAACGGCTGGAGGGGAGACACTTTGGCTAGATCCAGAAATGATGTCACCGTACAAGTTCTACCAGGCCTGGATACAAACGCCTGACTCAGATGTCGATAAGCTGCTAAAGCAGTTCACGCTTCTGCCAATCGATGAAATTGACAAGATCATCACCGAACACAACGCTGCTCCACATTTACGATTTGCTCAGCGACGTATTGCTGAAGAACTAACAACTTTGGTTCATGGGGCCGAAGCAATGAATCGCGCAGAGCAAGTCTCCGGAGTTCTATTCGGCAAGACTGATGTCGCAGCGCTTGATCTTGCAACTCTAGAAGCTCTAGCTGCTGAAGTGCCGACTGCCAGTCTTGCTATGGATTTGCTAACGACCGAAGACAACTGTGCGGAGTTGCTGGCCGAAGGCGAAGTGGTTTCCTCGAAGTCAGAAGCTGCTCGTTTGATTAAACAGAATGGTGTCTCGGTAAATGGTAAAAAAGTAGCGGCGGGTCAGAGCGTAGTTACCGATGACCTCCAGCATGGTCGCTACGTAGTGGTTCACAAGGGTAAGAAAGCTGTGCACGTTCTAGAGTTTGCATGAGCGAGTTCGAAACGTCTGTCGCTAAGGTGCTCCTAAAAAGTAAACCAGGAGAGATTCTCACTTATGGCGAGCTGGCCGCAGAAGCCGGATTTCCTGGTGCTGCCAGGGCTGTCGGCAATTTTCTTAGATCGGCTGGAGAAGAGCTTCCTTGGTGGCGAGTAGTTAATAGTAAAGGCAGGCTCCATCCTCACGGCGCAAAAAAGCAAGCCGAAATGCTTGCAGAAGAGTCAGTTACTTGCGAAAAAGGCTTTATAAAGGCCTGGAAATAGCGTATTCCGGCAGTTCTCAAATAAGTGTCCGTGTTGTTTAGAACTTTGGGCTTTCTGCCGACTTAGTACATAGACCAATTTTGGCTATTTATGACTACTCAGACTCTCAGCGTTAAAGAATACAGATCAGAAGCAGAAGCTCCGTTACAGGCCTGGCCAGTGATGATGCTTATCAGTCTTCAGCCTGTTTGGTTTCTTTTGGGCACCTCACTCTTTATGTGGGTGATCATGGCGATCCCGATGGCCATATCTTTGTTACAGCGCCGTCGGCTAGTTGTCCCCACAGGGTTCGGCTGGTGGCTTGTGTTCTTGGTCGCAGCAGTTGGCTCGGCACTCAGCTTGGAGCGTTTCAGTCAGATCCCATTCTTTAGTCTTCGTATGGCGTGGTACCTGAGTGCCAGCGTGTTTGTTGTCTACCTACTTAATGGTGGAGTGGGTGTGACTGTGTGGAGAATCGTCCGTGCATTTACTTACTATTGGATGGCTGCAGTCATCGGTGGTTATACAGCGTACGTCCTTGGTAGCTTTAGCTTTCAGTCACCACTCGGTTACTTGTTGCCAAGCTTCTTTGCAGAGAACGAGGCGATTCGAGTTACTCTCAACCCCAGCTTTGCCGATACCCAAGACTTTATTGGTTTCCCTGTTCCTCGTTCCAAGGCCCCGTTCGCGTTCACCAATGGTTGGGGTTCGACGCTAGCGTTGCTGACTCCTTTCGCTTTGATGGCTCTTAACGACAAACGAGTTGGCGTAAACCAAAAGTGGGTACGCATTCTGTTGTTCGCCTCTGTTGTCCCTATTGTGACTTCACTTAACCGTGGCCTTTGGTTGAGTCTCGGTGCCGGGATACTTTACGCAGTGCTTAGGTCTGGTCGAGTCACACAGGTAGTTAGCCGGCTAATGGTGCTTGCAGCAATTGGTGTTGCATTGTTCTACATAACGCCGCTTGGTGATCTTGTACTAGCTCGTCTGAATAATGGACACTCTGATACAGATCGTGCTGGGTTGGCGACTGAAGCTATCCGTGTCGGTCTTGAACGTCCAATATTTGGTTGGGGAAGTACTCGACAGGTTGCAGGCCTGCCGGCACCGCTTGGTACTCACGGGCA
>CALJAE010000055.1 GCA_938028175.1 uncultured Acidimicrobiales bacterium | reverse complement strand
CCTAACGTTGATGGAGTCGTAGCGCTCGGGATTATAGAAAAGGGCGGCACCCAGCACGGGCTTGTAATGGGCCAGGCTGTCACACAAGCCATAATCGATTTACAACTTGAGTTTGAGAAACCAGTCGGCCTTGGGATCCTTGGGCCAGGCATCGAACCTAATCAGATTGAGGAACGCCTAGAGCCATATGCTGTCGCTGCAGTCAAGGCAGTACATGAAAGAGCAGAAGCCCTAGCAACACGAAACTAGTTCGTTCTCTATATCAGTTAAATCCAAGTGGCTCTCCCCAAGGAAGAGCTGTATTTGAGCGCCCCTCAGCACAGGATGCATCCACTTCCCCGAGTTGCTCATAGAAACTAAGAATTAACTCACGCCCACAATCATCTCCAATGACTCCATGTGAAGCTTGGTCCAGGATCACAACTTGTGAGTTGGTGAACTGTTCTGCAACTTGCTCGGCATTACTTGGCGGAGTTATTGGATCGAACGCTCCCCCTAAAAGTAATGTAGGTACATTACTTTCGAACTCCTCGAACTCAGCATCTGTTGTATCTGGCTGATCCAAAATCTCACATGGAGCGACTAGACCATCAAATGCTGCTGGGCTTGTCCCTAGGCCTGAGTTAACCTCGTCTGACTCGCTTGACCCTTCGGCAAACTCTGCCTCAGAGATAAACCTGACGTAGTCATTGCAAACAACAGCCTGATTCATGACGACAGAAACAAATCCGATTTGCACAAAGTCTAAGGTGACTAAGAACTCCAATAGTTCTGTTTCATCGTTCTCTAGCTCAGCAACTACTTCGGGTAGAACGGCAATCGTTTCCGTTCCATACAACGCACTGAACGTTGTGCCAACTAAAGCGTCACCGTCAAACTGACCTGACCCATCGCTACCTGCAATAAATGGAGATATCTCAACTTCTACTGGGTCATCTTCAAGAGCTTCATAGAGCTCAAAGAAACGTTGCTCTAGATCTGGATAGGCGTTTGCACAAACGTCGCTTGCTTCACAAGCCTCAAACAACTCGTTTAGTGAACGGTCTGCGTTCTGCCCGATTTGACCTAAGCCCTCCGCAGGATCAACTGGCAATACAGCATCAAGCACTACCCCGTCGATACTGTCTGGGAACTGCCGCACATATGATTGAGCAAGACGGGTTCCATAAGAAATCGCATACACGCTTAGAGTCTCAAACCCTAAGGCCTCACGAATTGCTTCAACGTCTCGTGCAGCATTCTCGGTCGTCGCCTCGTCAAAATCGACCCCATCGGCTTCAAGCTGCTCGACGCATTCTTCAAACACCTCAGCGACGCTCGACACCTGGCTAATCAATGACTCCCCTGCAAGAATTGCTTCTCTTTGAGCTCTGTCCATTGCAGCACAATCCATTGACGGCTCAGAAAACGCTGCGCCACGCTGTGAGAAAAAGATCATGGGCTGCTGCGAAACAATCGGCTCGAAAGCTATCGGATACGAGAACTGGAAGATTCCTAGAGCATCTCCGCCAGGACCACCTTCAAAGTAGATTACTGGGGTGGCATCAACGGGCGTGTCGGCGTTCTGCGCCACACCAACATGAAGTCTGATCGGCGCAGAATCAAGATCGTCCCAGTCTGTTGGAACTTCTACAAAGCCACACTTAACTTCTACCCCACTAGGTATTCCAAACTCACAGGCAGACTCTTCGAAGTCAGCTCCGAAATCGAAATCAAGAACGACTGGCGCTTCGTCTAAATCTGGACCCGTACCGGAAGTCGTAGAACCATCATCTTGGTTTCTATCAGCGCTACCGTCGCCGCCTGCGCAAGCAACTACAGCAAAGACAGCGAATAGAAAGACTAGTGTTCTCTGTTTCATTTTTGATCCTCACCCACAACGAATGTCTGACTCCCAAAGTAGCATCAAGACATGGCTGAACAATCCCCAAGACTAAAAGTTAACTATGACGCCATTATTTTTGACTTCGATGGCGTGTTTCGACACTTTGACCCGAAGCGACAGAAACAGCTAGAAAACAAATATCAGCTCGCTCCAGACTCTTTATATAGCGCTGCGTTTCGGCAACAAGACTATTTAGAGGTAGCCAAGGGGGTTCTCACCAAGGCTGAGTGGATAGCTAAGACCGGTGAAATACTTGGGCACCGCCCAGCTGCCAAAGAGTTCCTCGAGGACCACGGCAGGCTTGATGACACAATGGTCGACCTATTGGAAGATATTAAACTCACTGGCACCACGGTCGCACTACTAACTAACAGCACTTGCACCATTCATGACGAGTTAAAGATGTTCGGACTCATCGATAGCTTCGACTACTTATTCACAACCAACACGATCGGTATGGCAAAACCGAACAAAGATATTTTCGAGCACGTTTGTAAAGAGATAGACGTTGCCCCAACTAATGCCTTCTTCACAGACGACTTAGCTGAGAATGTTAATGGAGCACGATCAGTCGGTTTGAATGCCGAACTGTTCACTTCTCGAGAATCCACAAGGGACACACTTCTGGCATGACAATCACCTCAATCATCTTCGACAAAGACGGCACGCTCGTCGACATGGACGCAACTTGGGGTCAGGCAATGACTCATTCACTTAACGAGCTTTGCAACGATGACGAGCAGAAACGACTGGTTGCACACAACCTGGGCTTGGACATGGAAACCATGTCGTTCACCGAAGACTCAATTGCCCCCAGGACGACCTGGAGCAATCTACGCTCCATTCTTGCAACAGCAATAGACCCAGATGAGTTTGCTGTTCTTAACCGAAAGCATGCTGTCGAGTTTTTATCTCCCACACCTAACGCTGTCGAAACTATTACACAGCTTTTCAACGATGGATATAAACTCGGGCTGGCAACAAATCACGTGACTGAGCCAACAGTAAAACAACTTGAGCTTCTCGGCATCGACCAGTACTTCACATGTGTATTGGCTGCTGACTCTGGATTTGGATCTAAGCCTGAGCCAGGCATGTTGACTGAAGCTATGAGCCGACTGGGCGCCGACACACAAGAGTGTGTGATGGTTGGCGACACAACGTCTGACTTAGGAGCAGCCAAAGCGGCTGGACTCACTTACTTCCAGCTGGGGCATCTGGCGATGAACGACACAGTGTTTGAACCCGACTACCAGCTACAAACGGTCGACGAACTAGTCGACCTTCTTAAAGATTTATAACGTCAAGCGCCGTCTAAGCCCCAACAATGTTTAGAGGCATCCCAGGGTTGGGACCCCCTTGCCTGCCATAGCTCTACTGCTGCTATATCTTGCTGAGCTCGAGTTGCGTAACGAGCTTTAGAAACACCGAATCTACCTGCCCAGGTGCCATCTACGAATTGGTATGCCCCGCTGGCAGAGCTTTGGCTGTTCTGAGCCACATAGTTGTTCCGTGACTCGCAACAACGAATTACTATCAACTCGATTGGTACGTTAATGCCGTTGCCTGCGTCAGCCCATCCTGGAGGAGCCGGAGGCACTGTAACAGGAGCTGCAGTGGTAGGCGCTGCAGTAGTTGGAGCCGGCGTGGTTGGAGCCTTAGTAGTTGGTGCAGCCGTAGTTGATGGCGCTGCGGTCGTCGAAGTTTCTTCTGCCGCCTGCTCATCGGAGCCTTCTGGATCCTGTTGGTTCTCAGCTGTGTCGGTTGATGGAGTTGGAGAAGCCTGAGCAAATCGGAAGGCCACGTTAGCTGTCGGGTTGCCATATAGAGAAGTACATGCTGCCCTATTTGCTGAGAAAGGCCTGCTCACTTCTTCGACCTCTTCGATGTCTTCAGGGTCGACAACTTCCACACCGCTGTCTGAGATTGTGGTTGATGAGCGACTGTCCCCGACAACCACTTCGGTCTCTACACTGATGGGCGCTGCGGGAGCTAGCGAAATCTCTTCCTCTGCTATTAGCGCAGACACCACTGCGTCATCGTCTGATGCAAAGAAGAAAAACGCACCCAGGACCGAGACCAGTACTACACAAAATCCAAGTCCAGAGATAACACCTTTACCTGGCCGATTAAATCCAGTTCTGTAGTCACGCTGGAAGAACTCAATCGACGGGAGCGGAGGTAGGCCGGTTAGTGACTCTTGTTTGGGAGTC
>CALJAE010000054.1 GCA_938028175.1 uncultured Acidimicrobiales bacterium | reverse complement strand
CAAAGGCTATAGCAATCACCGTCCTTACCTCTGACTCAGATGCTCCTGAACACATTGTTCCCAACCGCCTGAGAGTGGCTGTGGAATCAGGTTGCGCTGGAATTGTCTGTTCTGCTCAAGACCTTAAGAACATCCGAGAGCTAGCTCCGAGAACGTTGCGTGTAACTCCAGGTATTCGTGCAGCTGGATCTGAAACTCATGATCAGCCAAAGGCAACAACACCAGGAATGGCACTAGACGAAGGCGCCGACTTACTAGTCATCGGTCGAGCAGTTACTTTGGCGGACGATCCCGCAGCTGCTGCTGCCAAACTGTTCGCTGACTTATAGGACGAAGGTCACTGGCTTGTGAGTTCAAGAGAACAACAGATTTTTAGCCAACTGGATGAAATCCGGGAGGCTTGGTCTGGTCTTTTGTCGCAACTTGGAGAAGGCCTTCCCCTTAACAGTTTGTTTGAGTCTGCAAAATCTGATGAAGCTGTTGGGCAGTGTCGTCTTCTAAAGTGTCTCGACTCTATGCCTGGGGCGCGTAAGGTTGACAATCGCCGATTTATGTCTGGCCACGGGATCGATGAACGGATTAGACTGGTGGACATGTCGGATTCACAAATTGATCTTGTCTTGGAGGCATACGATGTCTGAGGCCGGCTTAGTAATCGTGATATCAGGCCCAGGCGGAGTTGGTAAATCTACGGTGGTAAATCGCTTAATCGAGAAATACCCAGAATTAGTACTTAGTCGTTCGTGGACAACACGTGATCAAAGACCCGGCGAGGCTGACACAGCTTACAACTTTGTCAGTACGCAAGAGTTCGAGGCGCACATCGAAGCCGGTGGGTTCTTGGAACACACAAATTTCCTAGGTAACTACTATGGGACTCCAACTCCCAAGGTTGGCCAGTCTGAGGACCTAATTCTAGAAATAGAAGTTGATGGTGCTCGACAGGTCACAGACAAGGTGCCAGGAGCATTACTACTGTTTTTACAGGCGCCATCGGTCGAAGAACAGACCATGAGGCTGACCAAGCGTGGCGACTCCCCGGAAAAAATTGAGGCCCGTTTGGCCAAGTCAGCCGAGGAGATCACAGCCGGGGCTGAGCTCGGTGCCCAGGTAATTATTAATAGCGAGCTAGAAGACACTGTTAATCAGCTTTGGCAAGCTATTCAAGATGCGAAAGCGCAAAGGTCGTAAGCCAGCCTAATTAGCGCTAGGCTCTTGGCTCGGAGGCAAACAATGGCAGACCAACACGATTCGATGATTCACCCAGAGATTGAGGGCCTAGTAGACAAGCTTGGCTCTAAGTTTTCGCTCTGCACTGTTGCCGCTGGTAGAGCGCGAGAGATTAACGCATACTACGGTCTGCTTGGAGACGGCGTTGGGACAATGGTGCCGCCCCAGGTCAATACAGTCGCCCGTAAGCCACTTTCAATTGCTTTCGAAGAGATCGCAGTAGAAAAGATAGTTCCAGTTGCCAAGTCAGAGGAACCTGAAGAAGCTGAAGGCGCCGAAGCAGACGATTCAGGTGAAGCCGATTCATAAACCCCTTATTGTTCTTGGGGTAAGTGGCGGTATTGCCGCTTACAAATCAGTCGAAGTTTGTCGCGGTCTTACGAAGGCCGGATATCAAGTAGGGGTCGCTCTAACCCCATCAGCTACCGAGATGGTTGGTGTAAAAACCTTCCAAGCATTAACTGACTTAGAGCCAGTGGTTGACCTGTGGCACCACGACATGGTGTCGCCTCATACAGAGCTCGGTCAGGCCGCTGACTTGTTGGCAATCTTTCCTGCGACTGCACGAGTCATATCTGATTTAGCTGTTGGAAGAAGCGCTGATCCGCTAACAGCATTATGGCTAGCCAGTGAAGCGCCAAAGATTATTTTCCCTGCGATGCACACTGAGATGTGGAATGCAGCTGCAACTCAACAGAATATAGAAACACTGAGAAGTCGAGGTGTGACAGTTATCGGGCCAGTCGAGGGTGATCTCGCTGGGGGAGATGTTGGAATCGGCAGAGTGGTCGAGCCAGATCAAGCCGTGACAGAAATCTCAGCGCAGCTTCAACACTCTTCATCGCTGTCAGGTATCAATATTCTTGTGAGCGCCGGAGCGACTAGGGAGCCAATAGATCCGGTCCGTTACATAACAAATCGTTCGACTGGTCGGCAAGGCCACGCCATCGCCGAAGCAGCTCACCGTAGAGGGGCAGCAGTTACGGTCGTAACCTCAAGTGATCGGACTTTACCCACCGGTATTAGGCGAATTGATGTTTCAACTGCGGCAGAGATGCACAAAGCGTTAGCTAGCGAGATCTCAGGTGCCAATGTATTCTTTTCGGTTGCAGCTGTAGCCGACTTTGTTCCGGTGCCATCGGCTACCAAGATGCGTAAGGCCGACGGAATTGATTCCCTACAATGGACCCGATCAGTGGACATATTGGCCGAGCTAGGAAAAGCTAAAAAACCAGGCCAGGTGTTTGTGGGGTTCAGTGCTCAAGACTCCGATGATGCGACCATAGCGATTGAAAAAATGAACTCAAAGAATGTTGATCTGATTGCTTCTAACAACATCACACAACAAGGGGCTGGTTTTCAGGCCGAAACAAACCATGTGATTGTCTATTACAAGAATGGAAAGACGCTAGAGTTAGGCCCAACCCAAAAGACAGGTGTCGCCGAGGAGCTAGTCGAACTAGCAATTCAGGAGTTATAGAGAGGGATCCATGGTTAGCTACAAGTTCACATCAGAGTCAGTAACTGAAGGTCACCCCGACAAGCTAGCTGATCAGATTTCTGATGCTGTACTTGATGCTCTGCTTGAACAAGATCCCCAAAGTCGAGTCGCCTGCGAGACTTTAGTAACGACTGGTCTAGCTGTAATCTCTGGTGAGATTTCAACCGCAGCTTATGTAGACGTCGCAAAGGTCGCACGCCAAACAATAGACAAGGTTGGCTATAACGATCCCGCACTCGGCTTCGACGGCTCTACCAGTGGCGTGATGGTGACATTAGATGAACAGTCCCCTGATATTGCCCAAGGTGTAGACAAAGCGATCGAGATTAGAGATGGCGGCGCTACTGGCGATCCCTACGATGAGCTTGGCGCAGGCGATCAGGGCATCATGTTCGGCTTTGCTTGTTCTGAGACAGAGGAGTTGATGCCGCTTCCTATACATTTGGCACACCGTTTGGCTGAGCGTCTATCAGAGGTCAGAAAGAACGATGATATTTCTTACCTGCGACCAGACGGTAAAACTCAAGTCACTTTCGAGTACGAAGATGGCAAGCCTGTACGAGTAGATACGGTTTTGATTTCAAGCCAGCACGATGATTCAACAGAAGCTGCAGCGATTACCGATGATCTAACCGAACTTGTTGTGAAACCCACACTTGGCGAAGAGTGGTTTAACGAAGACATCAGAATTCTGATAAACCCTACGGGCCGTTTTGTGATTGGGGGACCAGTTGGAGACGCCGGCCTTACTGGTCGAAAGATAATTGTTGACACTTACGGTGGTTATGCAAGACACGGTGGCGGTGCCTTCTCAGGGAAAGACCCATCCAAAGTTGATCGCTCAGCTACTTATGCTGCTCGTTGGGTAGCGAAAAACATTGTTGCTGCAGGAGCCGCAGAGCGATGTGAAATTCAACTCGCATACGCAATCGGAGTCGCAAAACCTGTCTCTATTATGGTCGAAGCCTTCGGAACTGAGAATGTAGCTCCAGCCAAGATCAACCAGGCTGTAGAACAGGTGTTTGATCTAAGACCTGGAGCAATAATTGATCAGCTTGATCTGCGACGTCCAATTTACTCTGAGACAGCGGCATATGGCCACTTTGGGAGGCCTGCCGGCAATTCGTTCACATGGGAACAAACATCTAAAGCATCTGAGCTCGCTGCTGTTCTAGAATTGTAGCTGTGACCCAGGGACAACTATTTGAGCCTGAGCCGTCGGGTTCAAAGCTCGATAAGACATTAACCGGCTTGCCTTGTCGTGTCTTGATTGATGTATCAGGCTATGCCCGAGAACTCGACTACCTTTTGCCCGACCAACTAATGACTAAAGCAGTAGTCGGCTCAATAGTACGAGTACGTCTGAGGAATCGAGTTGTTAAGGGTTGGTTGACTTCAATTGATCTCACAGACTCCAAGATCTTGCCGCAGAACTTAAAGCCAGTATTAAGCATCTACTCGATTGGGCCTTCACCTGAAGTGGTTGAGTTATCTAGATGGGTAGCTAATCAATTTGTTGGACCTATGAGAACCGTCCTAGCTTCGGCTTCACCAAACAGGATCGTCAAGACTCTACCTAAGCTACGTGTCAGGGCTACTACGGCTATTACTTCAGACCACTTGCGTGTGACAATTAAGAGCTCTGCTCCGATTCAGCTTTTGGCACAACCGCAAGATAAGGGCACAGAACTCGCCGTTGAACTATCTAAGGCAGGTCAAACCCTGATTATTGTTAAGTCCCCACAAGAGGTTGACAAATTGGTTGGTTATCTACGCCGTCAAGGCGTCGCTGCTTCGAACTATAGTACCGACTGGGCGGCGGGACTTAGGGGAGACACTGTTGTCGGGACAGCCAAAGCGACTCTGGCGAGCTTGGCTCAGCCACACGCATTTCTAGTGTTAGATTCTCACAGTAGCCATTATAAGATGAGGCGGTCACCGCATTGGGATGTTTCAACAGTTCTAAGTAAACGGTCAACCAAGTTCGGAATTCCTCTGTTTTTGGTCAGTGCCTTTCCCTCAGTGGAAGCGAGTGCAGAAGCTGGTCGCATGATTCCGGTTCCTGTTACGGGTCACGTTGGAGACGGCTCAAAGGCTGAAATCGTCGATCTATCCAATCAAGAAGAAATTGGCTCTAAACTTTTGTCGTCCCAGC
This sequence comes from uncultured Acidimicrobiales bacterium, assembly GCA_938028175.1. GTDB lineage: Bacteria > Actinomycetota > Acidimicrobiia > Acidimicrobiales > SZUA-35 > JAHDDW01. The sequence continues at coordinate 3,728 of CALJAE010000054.1, read as the reverse complement.
TAATTAGTCGTTTGCGGAGTGAAGGCAATGGTCTAGTTGTAGTCAATCGCAAGAGTGCCTCCAACCTCTTGTACTGCGCTTCGTGTGCAGCCCCGATTACTTCCGAAGATGGTTCGAGTCTCATGGTGGAGGTTGACGGGCAATTGGTCGTTCCAGGCGGTGTCGAGACAAGACCCGTTCTCTGTCAAAGTTGTGGATCAACAAAACTGAAGCGTTATCGACTTGGGGTGAAGGGATTAGCAGCCCAGCTTGAAGCATTGGTTGGAGAACAAGTTGTGACAATCGATGCGGGTACTAAACAGATACCAACGGCTAAGTACTATGTTGGGACTAGCGCTGCAATGAATAGAAATCTCCCAGTCTCAGTAATTGCGTTTGTTGATATCGATTCAGATCTTGCCATTCCAGGTACAAGAACACGGTACGAGTGTGCTAGTCAGGTGATAAGTGCCAAGAGAGCCCTCGTCGACGGTGGAACTCTGCTGATCCAGACTCGACAACCAGAAAATGACTTTTTACGCTGGGTAATTTCTGAGGATCCAACTGAGATGCTAGAGAAAGAAAGAGCAGCTAGAGAAGTCTTTGGTTTGCCACCGTTTGGGCAGACAGCTCAGATAGGTGGTGCATCGGTAGAGGCTGCAGCTGAGCTACTTAGAGGCTGTGGACTGGAGGTCCTTGGACCCAAAGACGGAAAGTATCTAGTTAAGAGCCCAACAGCACCAGCGTTAATTGAAGAGCTGTCTAAAATTAGGACGGAGCTAGGTTCTGGTCTAAAGGTCATTGTCAACTCATTTGATATGTAGTTTGTTTGACATATTTGTTACAACGCTGTTACGCAGCTATACAAGCGCTGCCGCTGCTCGTAAGCTGAAGTCACAAATCAAACTATAAGGATAAGACCCATGAAACTATGGAAACCACTTGCATTCCTACTTGCTTTCACGCTAGTAGCTGCAGCATGTTCATCAGACGATGAGACTTCTACAGAAGAAGAAACTGATGAGTCTGCTGAAACAGAAGAAGGCGCAGAAGAGACCGAAGAAGCTGAAGAGACTGAAGAAGAGTCAGAAGAAGCTGAAGGCGAAGAAGGAACAGAAGAAGAAGCTGCAGCTGGAAACACCATTGTTGATGTTGCCGCTGGAAACGAAGCATTCTCAACTTTGGTAGCGGCTGTTACTGAAGCTGGCCTAGTGGACACTCTTGCAGATCCAGAAGGTGACTTCACCGTATTTGCTCCAACTAACGAAGCATTTGAAGCGCTACTAGCTGAGCTAGACGTTACAGCTGAAGACCTTCTAGCTCGTGAAGACCTTGAAGATATTCTTCTAAACCACGTTGTTAATGGTGCAATCACCTCTGAAGCTGCAGTTGCTGCTGCTGAAGCTGGCGAGACCGTTCCTACAGTTGGCGGCGGAGCACTTACTCTAGAGGTAGCTGAAGACGGCTCACTTCTAGTTGGTGGCGCTACAGTAATCGAAGCAGATGTTGAGGCTGACAATGGTGTTATCCACGCTATTGATACAGTAATTCTGCCGTAGTTTTGACTACAAAATAGAATTTGGATTGGGGAGTAGCCTGGCTGCTCCCCAATTTGCTTTTTCGAATAGTTCTCAGTCAATGTCAAAACGGCTACCCTTAAGCTGTGGATAGCGCATACAAAGTCCGAATTATCGGTGACCCAGTCCTTCGTCGCCGGGCCAATGAGGTTACTGAGATTGATGGTGCCTTGGCAGCAGTGACAGATGAGATGTTGGACACCATGTATGCTGAGCCGGGAATTGGTCTTGCTGCACCGCAGGTGGGGATCGAACAGCGTTTCTTTGTTTACGATGTTGGCGATGGTCCTGAGACTTTGATCAACCCAGTCATCATGGAGTCTGACGGCGAATGGACCTATGCCGAGGGTTGCTTGAGCGTTCCAGGACTCTTTTGGGATTTAGTACGCCCGAAGGAGATTCTTATCAAGGGCTATGACCTGACTGGCGAAGAGGTACAGATCGAAGCAGACGAACTTTTGTCTCGACTCTTTCAACACGAAATGGACCACCTTAACGGGGTGCTCTTAGTCGACCATCTAGATGAGGAACAGCGTAAGGACGCTATGAAGACTCTTCGTCAATGGCAAGACAACGTAGAAAACGATCCGGATGACATCGACCCAAGCCTCGGCCTGAGTCTGCCTTAGCTCATGGCAGATCTTGCTACTCCGCCGAGCTCTATTTCAAGAGTCGTTTATATGGGTTCTCCCGGTATCGCTGTGCCTCCTCTGGAGGGCTTAGTGCAGGCTGGGTTTGAAGTCCCGCTAGTAATTACTCGGCCAGATGCCAGACGGGGACGAGGAGGAAAGACCACGCCAAACCCGGTAAAGGTAGCTGCGGAAGAGCTTGGGATCCCCGTCAGTCATGACTTAGCAGACGTTACAAGCGTAGAAGCAGACATCGGTGTGGTTGTGGCTTACGGAAGGATCATTCCCACTGAAGTTTTGCAACAGATTGCTTTAGTGAATCTGCACTTTTCTCTGCTCCCTAAGTGGAGGGGGGCAGCTCCGCTTGAGAGAGCATTAATCGCTGGTGACTCTGAAACCGGTGTGTGTCTGATGGCTATCGCTGAAGGCTTAGATACTGGCGGTGTTTATGATGTCGAAACTATTGAGATACAAGAAACCTGGGGCCTCAGCGAGCTTGGTGCAAAGTGTGTAGATGTCGGTACATCGATGTTGGTTAGAAACCTAACAGATGGATTAAGACAACCGGCTGAACAAATCGGTGATCCAACGTATGCATCGATGCTTTCAGCTGCTGAGTTTGAAATCACAACGGAGTCGACAGCGGCTGGGATTGTGAGACACCTCAAGGTCCGACCTTGTTGGATGATGGTTGACGGTAAGCGTGTAAAAGTGATTGCAGCATCCGTGGCTTCGGCTCACCACGATGTCGAACTTGGTGAGCTAAAGGGAGTAGCTCTTGGTTTGGCTGATGGTGCTCTGCAGCTGGTAACTGTGCAGCCCGAGGGAAAGAAGCCGATGCCGGCGAGCGACTGGGCTCAGGGAAGACAAGGCAAATCTAGTTACCTAGATTTAGTCACCTAGATTTAGTAGGCCGACGACCAAGGGAAATCGATCCACTTGTTGGCTTCTTTCCAAACAAAGTCAGGCTTGACTATCGAGTTTGGCTTCTCAAATAGGACTGCTGTTTGAGAAGAAGCAACTACGCCTTCACAGTATTCTGAGACGGATTGAAGTGTTTCTCCAGAGTCGGCAATATCGTCGCAGATTAGGACGTTCATATCTTTGATATTTGCTTTGTCTAAGAACGGCGGCAACATCACCGGAACTTCTAGTTTCTCGTGAACTCCGGTGTAGAGCTCAACGTTGATGACAGAAATATTTTTGATTCCTAACTCGTACCCAATTGACCCAGCCAGAAAGAGGCCTCCACGGGCAATGGCCAAAATGAGGTCAGGCTGGAAGTCACTGGCAGCAACTTCTTCAGCCAACTTCACAGACGCTTTGCCGTAGGCCTCCCAGGTAAGAACTTCCATTTCTGGTTTTTCATCACTCATTTAATACCCTTCATTTACCTTTTCTATAGTCAGACATAAACTCTGCAAGCTTAGTTGCTGATGATACTTTGAGGCCGTTGTACAAACTTGCTCGAATCCCACCAATGATACGATGTCCTTTCAGATTCATTAGCTTATTCTCAGCAGCCTTGGCCAGAAAATCTTGC